>RFGQ01000127.1 GCA_003695865.1 Gemmatimonadota bacterium
GCACGAGGTCGACGTGGCCCTGTGGTCCTGGTTGGACGTCGACTACCACCGCAGGCCGCACGCCGCGCTGCTGGGGAACACCCCGCGTCGTCGCTACCTGCGGTAGTCAACCACCTACCGTCGAGAAACGCGGGACAGTCCACGTGAATCTCGTTGGACAGCGGACATCTGCCGTGTGGGGAGAGATCGCGCCTCGGTGATCTCACGCCGTGCGCAGACGGCGCGCGGTGGGGTGGAGCGTGGCCCGTTGGGTGTGAGATCAGCGGCGTGGTGCAGGCGCCTCGCGATCGGCTCTACGCGATGGGCCGGACCATGGCGGCGAGGCGTCGCGTAGCGGCGTTGCGGTCCTTCTTCGGGGTGCGGTGGTGGGCGTGGATGCGTCGGGCAGCGATGAGGAAGAGGCGTCGGTGTTCGGGCTCGGGCTGGTCGTTGATGAGGTCGGCGACGGCGCGGAGCCAGAAGGTGCGGTCGATGAAGCGGTCCGCGTTGAGCGCGTTGTCGGTGAGGTCTCGGAGCCACGGCAGGGTGTCCTCGGCGTGCTCCTCGAGGTCTTGACGCTCCCGGTCCAGCCGGGCCAGGGCGCGGTCGCGCAGCTCGACGCGTCGGTCGAACAGGGCCTGCGCGATGGCGAGGCCCTCGTCCTGGTCGCTGATGTTGCGGACGATCCCGAGCAGGTAGCGGGCGTCGACGTCGTCGGGCAAGGTGCCGACCTTGCCCTTGCCCTCGAAGACAGCGAGGCCGGCGACGATGGCGTCGAGCGGGTAGCGGGCGATGGCGTCTCGGAAGCGGCGCTCAGGGTCAGCGAGGCCGAGACGCTCGAAGGCGTCGTCGAGAAACGCGCAGACGTCGGGGTCCAGGCGGGCCCGGCGGGTCTTTCGTGCCTGATCCTGTTTGCGGACCCGTTCGGCCAGGGCTCGGCGGGCCTCGGCGATCTGGTCGTCGGTAGGCGAGGCCTCGTTGTAGAGCTGCACCCGGCTCTTGTTGCCGCGATCCCGTCGCGGCCGGTGGTTCAGGGTCCTCACCCAGGTGGTGGCGACCAGAACCAGCACGTCGCGGGCAAGGTGCTCCGGTTCGAGCCGGGACAGGCGCAGCTCGGGGACGGTCTGTCGGAAGAGGCCGAAGCCGCCCTCGGCGTGGGCCTTGTTCTGGGGGCGGAAGGGGGTGGCGGCGACCTTGACGGTGTCGCCGAGGGCGTCGTCGACCTCCTCGGTGTGGTTGGAGGGCCGGTTGTCCAGCAGCAGGGCCATGGGGGCGGCCCCGGTGGTGGCGACGCCGTCCTCGAAGGCCTCGACGACGGCGGCGCCGTCCTCCTCGTCGCGGAGGGACATCCCCGTGACCGCACCGGTCTGGGCGTCGACCATCAGCTCCAGGTTGAAGGTGTAGGTGACCCCATCGACCTCGATGGTCAGCGGGGTGCCGTCGCCCACCCACTGGAAGCCGGCGAAGAAGGTTTCGAACTGACCGCGCAGGGCCTCCTCGTCCGGGCTGCGCCCTCGCCGGCGCCGGGGGATGCGGACGCCCTCGGCCTCGAGGATGCGGCGAATGAGCGCGACGCCGAAGGGGATGCGGAGGTGGAGCTGCACGTGCTCGCAGAAGGACAGGAAGTCGCCGTGCCAGCCCCGGAAGGCGGCGACGACCGCGGCGATGCGGGGCTCGGTGGCGGGGTCTCGGGCCTCGGCGAGGTTGGTCTCCTCGCGCACATCGACGGCCTCGTTGCCTCCCCGCTGCCAGTCCTTCAGGGTGCCCGGCGGGATCGACATGGCCCGGGCCAGGACCGGCAGCTCCAGCTCGGGGTGGGCCTCGGTCTGCTCCAACGCGAAGAGCCGGAAGGAGGCGGCGTAGCGGGTGCGTTGCTCGCCCCGGTGCACGCAGCCGGGGTGGCGCATCACGAAGTCCAGCGTCTTCGCGGTGATCGCCGAGGTGTCCGGAGCCTCGGCGGGCTCCTCGACCGGGCGACCGGGGCCGCGCACGAGGGCGGGCAGCTCGTTGGCGAGGCGATCGCGGGCCGCGTAGGCCCGGGACCGGCTGGCCCCCAGCGCGTCGACGACGGAGGAGGCGGTAGGCCGCGGCAGATCGTGGCCACTGAGCAGCTTGAGCGAGAGGAGGACGAGGCCGGCGGCGAAGGAGGGCGGGACCGACGGCCCGCCAGCGGATAGCAGAGGCATGGCACGGGGGTGGGTTGCGGTGTTCTGTGAGAAGTCCTCCGCTACCAGGCCTGGTCCCGTGCCGCCTCCTCTACGTTGACGGGAGCAGCCGCTGGCCCATCAGCCAGACCTCGGGCCGGCCGTCGACGCTGACGACCTTGAAGAGCTCCAACGGCCTGCCTCGCAGCGGGTCGTCCTCGCCGGCGCCCCCCGCCTCGATGCGCGCCAGGACCTCCTCGACCCGCCCGTAGTGGCGGTCCGCAGGGACCAGCAGGCCGCCCAGGGCGTGGTGGGTCCGGCGGTGGTTGTAGAAGTGCAGATGGCTCTTCAGCCGACGCCTCATCTCGCCCACGTCGTAGAAGCGGTGCCGGTCGAACAGCTCCTTCTGCAGGTTCGCGTTGAACACCTCCAGCTTGCCGTTCGTCTCCTTGGCTTCGGCCACGACCTGGTCCACGCCCAGCTCCGTCAGCAGCTTCGTGAACCGCGAGATCCCGCGCCACGCCCAGAAGGCCGCCCCCTTGTCGTGCAGCACGCTCTCGGGCTTGCCGTGCCGCTCCACCGCGGCCTCGAAGGTGCGGACGACCAGGTCCGCACGCTCGGCGTCGTCCACGCCGTGCCCCACCACGAAGCGCGAGTAGTCGTCCAGCAGGATCAGCGTGAAGGTCGGCGCGCGGTTGATGTAGCGGTGCACGAAGTCCAGGTGCCACATCTGGTTCGGGCGCGTGGACTCGAAGGTCTTGTCGTGCGGCTGGCGCTTGATCTTCGGCGGTCGGTAGCCGGCCTCCTCCATCACCCGGCGCACCGTGTTCACCGACACCTTCACCCCCTGACGCCGGAGCTGGTTCTTCACCTGGCTGGGCCCCAGACCCGGGTGCTTGCGCCAGATCTCCAGGATCTCCCGGTCCCGCTGGGCCTCGAGGTCCGACGGGGGCGGGCCACTGGTCGGGGACTCCCCCTTGCCTTCCGCGGCGAGACGGACCTTGCGCCGCCACTCGTAGATCGTCCAGCGGCTGACGCCGTGCTCCCGGCTGGCCGCCGTCACGCCGTGCTTCGCAGCGTGCTCCAGCACCTGCGCCCGATGGCTCGGCGTGTAGGACTTCGCCACCCTCGGGGCCTTCGCCGAAGGGCTGGGCGGCTCCAACGCCTTCGCCACCGGCTCCGACTCACCCGCTCGCTTCAGCCAGCGGGACACCGTGCCGTTCGGGATGCCCAGCTTCCGCGCCGCCGGGCGGATGCCCAACTCCCGCGCCAGACGCATCGCCTCAGCCTTCTCCTGCTCCGTGTACCTGCGCCGGGACGCGCTCTCTTCTTCCATCGCTCACCTCCGACACCACCGAGCGGCACCCGGGGAGGTGTCCCGGGTTTCACCCTCGGTGGGCGGTGGTCAGCGTGGGACAAGAGCATCTATATGCGGTAGTCAACCACCTACCGTCGAGAAA
>RFGQ01000016.1 GCA_003695865.1 Gemmatimonadota bacterium
CCCCCAGCGCGCGCTCGAGCGCGGCCGCCACGCGCACCAGCGGGGCCTCCGACCACGGGGGTCCGAGAAGCTGCCCCCCCACGGGCAGCCCGCCGGCCACGCCGACGGGGAGCGAGAGGGCGGGCAGCCCCGCGAGGTTCGCCGTCACCGTATAGATGTCCGACAGGTACATGGCGAGCGGGTCGTCCAGGCGCTCGCCCAGCGTGAACGCCACGCCCGGAGCGGTGGGCGTGAGGAGCACGTCGGCTTCCGAGGCGAAGACCCGGCCGAACTCGGCCGCCAGGCGCCGGCGCACCCGACAGGCGCGCCCGTAGTAGGCCTCGTTGTATCCGGCCGAGAGCACGAACGCGCCCATCACGATGCGCCGGCGCACCTCGCGGCCGAAGCCCCACGAGCGGGTACGCTCGACCATGGCCCGGAAGGCGTCCACGTCCGCGTCGGCGGCGCCCTCCGGGCCGGTTTCCACGTCCGGCGCGCGGCGGCCGAAGCGCACGCCGTCGAAGCGGGCGAGGTTGCTCGAGGCTTCGGCGGTCGCGATCACGTAGTAGGCCGGCACCGCGTAGGGCGTCGACGGCAGCGAAACGTCGACCAACCGGGCGCCCGCCGCGCGCAGGGCTTCGCACGCGCCCTCGAACGCCTCGCGCACGCCCGGATCGAGATCGGCCGGCAGGTATTCGCGCGGCAGCCCGATGCGCAGGTCGGCCAGGCCGTCGGGGCGCGCACCGTCGGCCGCCCCGCGCGCCGCGGCCACGCGCAGCTCGGGCACGTCGCGCGGGGCGCTGGTGGCGTCCCTGGGATCGTGCCCCGCCACCGCTTCGAGCCCGGCTGCCGCGTCGGCCACGCGGCGGCCCAGCACGCCCACCTGGTCGAGCGACGACGCGTAGGCCACCAGTCCGTAGCGCGACACGCGCCCGTACGTCGGCTTGAAGCCCACCACGCCGCAGAAGGCCGCCGGTTGGCGCACGCTGCCCCCGGTGTCGGAGCCCAGCGCCAGCGGCACGATGCCGGCGGCCACGGCGGCCGCCGAGCCCCCCGAGCTGCCGCCCGGGACGCGCGTACGGTCGAGCGGATTGAGCACCGGCCCGAACGCCGAGTTCTCGTTCGACGAGCCCATGCCGAACTCGTCCAGGTTCGTCTTGCCCACCACGACCGCGCCGGCCTCCCGCAGCCTGCGCACGGCCGTGGCCTCGTAGGGCGAGCGATACCCCTCGAGCAGCCGCGACGCGCAGGTCGTGGGCAGGTCGAGCGTGACGAGGTTGTCCTTGACGGCCACCGGAACACCCGCGAGCGGCCCTTCGGCCGCCTCCGCCTGTCGGCGCACGGCCTCCGCATCGGGCACGGCCAGGAACGCGTTCAGCCCCTCCGGGCCGCCCTCCCCGGCCGCAGCCTCGCGCGCGCGCAGGGCGTCGGCCGCACGGTCCACCGCCTGGCCGCCCGGGCCGCCTCGGGGCCTCACGGCGCGCCCGCCCCTTCGGACTCGCTGCCCTCACCCGGCTCCGCGGCCCCGCGCCCCGTCGAGCCCCCGG
>RFGQ01000128.1 GCA_003695865.1 Gemmatimonadota bacterium
CCCAGCATCCCGAGGGCCAGGGCGAGCCCCACGAAGGCGACCACCGCCACGAGGAACGCGAACACGGCGCCCCCTAGAGCGGCGAACAAGTAGTGGTCAAGCCGCCCTCCGCTCTGCGCGGTCGGCAGCGAAGAGGTTCTCGACCACCGCGTAGCGGCAGAGGTCGAGGACGTTCTTGTCGACCCCGACGTACCGTGCCCTGCGTCCCTGGCGGTTGCAGATGTGGGCGAGGCCATGCTCGACGGCGACCCGTTCGCGCAGTCGTTTCCGACCCTCCTTCGTCGCCTTCTGACCTCGAAGCTCCGCCAGCAGGTCTTCTTGAGGGTGGATGCTCACCACCCGGCCGCGGCCCTCCTTGGCGCGGGTGCAGCGAGCACGAAGCGGGCACGCGTCGCATGACTTCGCCGGGAATCTCGCACTCTTCTCCCCGATCTGCGTCGTGACGCCGCCGGGGCATCTCGCGGTGCCAGCCTCCAGGTCGAGCTCGAAGTCCTGCTTGCCGAACAGGCCGCGGTTCCGCGTGGGCCAAGGACGGCACGAGACCACGTCACCCCGTTCGTGGACGTCCTTCGCCCATTCGCTCGCCAAGAACCCGCGGTCGATGTGCAGTTCGACGACATCCCCGAACGCTGAGGCCTGCTCGCGCAGGGTCTCGGTGGCATCCCGCTCGGGCTGGTTCGCGGGCTGCACCGTGACGCCGACGATCAGCCCGTGGTCCAGTTCCCGGGCGATGAATCGCTTGTAGCCTTTGATGACCTGGGATCGGCTTTTTCGCCCGTGCCGCATCTCGGGGTCCGAGATGGAGATCTGCCTGTCTCTCGCCGTTCCTCGGGCGATGCGACTTCCCCCGTTGTCAGGATCCGGCTCGAGGTCCTGACCGATCACTCGCTCGAGCTGGTCGAGTGCGTCTCGCAACGGGGGCTCGCCTACGTGTGCGCGGAGGTGGACGCCCAGCCACTCTCGCAGGCGACGCACGTCCGCGAGCAATCGTTGCAGCGCGCGGTGCTGCTCACGCTTGTCATCCCAGTCGATGTCGAGCGAGGCCTTGATGCTGGTCCCGCCCAGCACCTCCAATGCCGCCCCTTCACGGACCGCCTCTGGCGAGAGCTGCGCCGCGTGGGCTGCGCAGCTGACCACCACGTCGAGCGCGTGTCCGATGAGGTTGAACGTGTCCTCGACGCGGCCTGCCCCCCACAGCGGCGCGGAGTCCAGCGCGACCCGGAGGTTCTTGTACCCGAAGCCTCCGGTGGCCTTCGCGAGCTCGACCGAGCGCTCGACAAGGCGGTGGTGCAGACCGTTCTCCATCAACCGGCGGCGAAAGTCGACCAGACTGCCCTGCGAGAACGGAGGAGTCTCGGTGCCGATGCAGCCGAGAACCATCTGCCAACGACGGTCGAACATGGCCTCCTCGACCGCCGCCGCATCCGACACGCCGTGCGCCGCCTGAAGGATGGTCACCAGGCCGAGCAGAGCCGGAGGCCGAGGTGGCTGACCCAGCGGGCTGTCCGCATACATGACCGTCAGCTCCTCCTGGAAAGCCTCATCGAACAGCTCGTGGCGATGGCGTCGGAGAAAGGAGAACAACCGGCCGGTCCGATGGCAACGCTTGCAGATCGCCTCCTCGACCTTGCTCAGCTCCACTCCCGGTGACCAGCGAATCGCGTCCTTGTCGGCCATGGTGATCTCCTCCATCTGGGAGGAGGAGATCACGAGCGCGCCCCGGAGTCGATCCCTGGCGAGAACATGATCGCCGCTCTAGTCGGTCCACGGGCGGATGTGGCGTGGGTGGAGCAGGGTGCGCCCCGGGGCGCCCACCTCCAGCTCCGTGTCGGCCGAGACGGTGCACACGCAGGGCAGGACCACGTGGGCCTGGACCATCCTGGGCGTCAGCGCGGTGCCATCGGGGACGTGCACCCGCCCGCGGACCATGCGCGCGGCGCAGGTGAGGCAGG
>RFGQ01000129.1 GCA_003695865.1 Gemmatimonadota bacterium
GGCGTGGCGAGCCGGGCCGAGGCGGTCTCGCTCAGGATGCGCGCGCCGGCATGGTAGTGCTGGTAGGCGCGGGCCGGCGTGAACCCGTCGTAGATGGCGTTGACCACAACGCCCGCCTTCCCCTGCCGGGTGAGCTCGGCCGCCATGTAGGTGCCCAGCATGTTCACCGCGGTCGTGATGGCCGGATCGACGTTGTGCTCGATCGGATCGATGTAGGGCGGAAAGAAGATGCGGGCACCGTTGCCGCCCATCTGGTGGATGTCGTGAACGATCTGGGGATGCCACGCGTTGTGCGCGCCCAGGATCGTGTGCTGCGTCTCGAACTGGGTGAAGGCGTACCAGTCGCGGTTGTTGTCGTGCCCCACATAGAAGTGGTACAGCCAGGGCATCGGCGCGGCCTCGAACTCGGTGCCCACGTGCTGCATGTACCAGTCGACCACCCACTCGGTCCCGTCGGGATTGAGCGAGGGGATGTCGAGCAGGATGACGTTGTCGAGGATCTCGCGGATGCGCGGCTCGTCGGACGTGGCCAGGCGGTGCAGCAGGCGCGCGGCGGTCTGGGCGCCGCCCACCTCGGTGGAGTGGATGGCGTGGGTGATGAGCACCACCGTGCGTCCCGTCTCGAGCAGCCGCTCCAGCTCGTCGGGACCACTCACGCGGCGCGGGTCCGCCAGGCGCATCTGCACGTCGTGCAGTTCGTCGAGCCGGGCCTGGTTGGCGTCGCTCGTGACCGTCAACATGACGAACGGGCGACCCCGGGTCGTGAGCCCGAGGGTGTCGATTCGCACCCGCGGACTCCTTTCGGCGAGAACCTCGTAGTACGCAGTGAGCTGGGTCCAGTCGGCCAGGTGCCGGTCCGAGCCGAGTTCGAACCCGAAGTATGCGTCGGGCGTAGGAACGTCCTGCGCGGTGAGCGCGGGAGACACGAGCGCGGAGGCCGCCGCGAACGCGACCGCCAGGAGCGCAACCACAGGGGACTTCATGAGCTTCCTCACAGGCTTTCCGGGTAGAGCTGGATGGTACCCGCGCGCGCGTGGGCGAGCAACGGGCGCGGCGCGGCGCGTGCGTGCGGAGCGGGGCGACAGGGGTCGGGTGAGCCGCGTCGGCTTGCTCCTCGCCTGGAGCGCGGCCCTGTGCGGCGGACTCGGCGAACCCGCGGACGTCGCGGCGCAGGCCGCCCGTGGTGACTCGGCCCGGCCGGCCGGGGCGGCGTCGGACCCTGCCGCGTTGCCCCCCGACACCTACGCCGACCCCGGTGTCGAGGCGCTCCTCGAGCGGGCGGGCGAGGCGAGGCGTCGGGCGGTCGAAGGGATCGCCTCCTACGAAGGCCTCATGCGCGAGCACATCTACGTGGGCCTCACCGCCTTCCGCTTCCGCCGCGAGCGGGGCCTCTTCGATCAGGACCGGGTCGCCCTGGTGCGCTGGGAGGACGACGGCGACCGCTACGTGCAGTGGCTCGGGGCGCGGCGGCGTGTGCCCATCGTGGGCTCGCGCGCCGACGTGCAGGCCGAAATCGACGAGGATCTGCCACGAGAGCTGCTGCGCGAGGGCGTGCCCCCGGCGCTGCGCTTCGACCCCTGGGACGACCGGCTCGTATTCGGCGAGAGCTGGTTCTTCCACCCTCTCGCCGACTCGGCGCGCGTGCACTACCGCTACGCGTCGGGCGACACCCTCGTGCTCGACCTGCCGGCGCAGCAGCAGACCCTGCGCATGGTCGAGGTGCTCGTGCGCCCCAGAAGGCCCGACGTGCACCTGCTCGCCGGCTCCCTCTGGTTCGACCAGGAGACCGGCGCGCTCGTACGGGCCAGCTACCGGCCTGCCCGCCCCTTCGACCTCGAGCTCGACGCTGAGCCCGGCGAAGAGGACGACGTGCCCGGCTTCCTCAAGCCCATCACGGCCGAGATCGACTACATCACGGTCGAATACAGCCTGCACGAGTTCCGCTTCTGGCTTCCGCGCCGCTTCGCCCTGGAGGGCCGTTTCGGCGTGGGACGGCTGCTCGGGATTCCGCTCACCGTCGAGTGGACGGTCGGGCGCTACGTGGTGAACGAGCGCACGTCGGAGCTGGCCGTGCGGGGGCCGCTGCCCCCCGGGTGGACGCGCCGAGAGCGCCGTGTTGAGGACGAGGACGGCGAGGTGCGGTACGAGACGGTCGTGCTGCCCCCCGCCGACAGCGTGCTCCACTCGGCCCTGCTCACGGCGGAACGCACGTCACGGGAGCCGACGGCGTTCACCGACGGTGAGATCGCCGAGCTGCGCGAAACCCTGCAGGGGCTGCTGCCGGGGCGACTGGGCCCCCGGGTACGCGTGAGTTACGGCCTGGCCGACGGGCTCACCCGCTACAACCGGGTGGAGGGCCTCTCTACCGGGCTGGCGGTCGAGGCGCCCGTGGGCGCCCGTCTGGGCCTGCGCGCGGAGGGCCGCATCGGAACGGCGGACGGCGAGCCCAGAGGGTCGCTCTCGTTGTTTCGCGGCACGCCCGAGCGGCGCTGGTCCCTGACCGGGTACCGTAGGCTGCGCTTCGTGTCGGACTGGGAGAACCCGCTCGGCTTGGCCGGCTCGGCCAAGGCGCTGCTGGCCGGAGACGACGACGGACTCTACTACCGCGCGCTCGGCCTGGAGCTCGCCCGCACGCGCGGCGGCCGCCGGGTACGCCGCACCTGGCGGCTCTTCTACGAGCGCCACCGGACGGCGCCCAAGGAGACCGACTTCGACCTGGGCGACATCCTGGGTGACAGCGACGACTTCCCCGCCAACATCGAGGCTGCGCCCGGGACCGTGGCGGGCGCCGCCTTCGACCTGCGCTGGCAGGCCGGAATCGATCCTGCGGGACTCATCGCCTCGGGGCGGGCCTTCGCCGAGGGCGGCGTGGGCGACTTCGACTACTGGCGGTGGGGCACCTCGCTCGCGCTCACCCACCCGCTGGGGGCCGGCCTGGCCGGCGCGGTCGAGGCGGGCCTGGGCATGGCGGGCGACCAGGCTCCCCCGCAGCGCCGCTTCGCGCTGGGCGGCGACGCCACGTTCCGCGGCTTCGAGTCGGGCGACCCCCGCCTGCGCGGCGCCGCCTTCTGGTTCGCGCGGGCCGAGCTGGCCAACGATTTCCCCGCCGCACGTGTGGGCCTGTTCGGCGACGTGGCCTGGGTGGGCCCGGACCAGCGCTTCGGGAGCGAAGGCTGGAAGGCGGCCGTGGGAATCGGAGGCTCGCTCCTCGACGGGCTGCTGCGCGTCGACCTGGCCCGCGCCGTGCGAGGCGGAGCGCAGTGGAACCTCGAGGTCTACGCCGACGGACTGTTCTGAGGTGTGTGCCTCAGAGGCCCGAAGGGTCGTCGACGAAGGTCCAGGGCAGCCCGAAGCGCTCCTGGAGGTGCTGCGCCAGCGCGCGCACGCCCCACACCTCGGTCGCGTAGTGCCCGGCGTAGAGCGCGTTCACGCCCCGTTCCATCGCCTCGTAGTAGGTGTGGTGCGCACCCTCGCCCGTGATCAGCGTGTCGATGCCCGCGGCCGCTGCGTCGCGGATCATGGATCCGGCGCCACCGGTCACGACGGCCACGCGGAACGCGCGTTCGGGCCCTCCTGCGATGAGCCGAACGGGGCCGCCGACCACCTCGGCCACACGGTCCCGCAGCGCCTCGCGGTTCTCGTCGACGGTGGCCCACCAGCCCAGTTCGGCGCCCTTGTAGTCGCCGAAGCGTCCCTCGGGCTCGAGACCCAGCGCGCGCGCCAGGACGGCGCAGTTGCCCACCTCGGGGTGGGCGTCCAGGGGCAGATGCGCGCTGTAGAGGGCGACCCCACCTTCGAGTAGGGCCCGAAGCTTCCGGTAGCGGGGGCCCACGACCGTGGGGCTCCCGTCCCAGAAGAGCCCGTGGTGGGCGATGAGCAGATCCGCCCCGTCCGCGACCGCACCCTGGATCACCCGCTCCGAGGCGTCGACCGCCACGGCCACCCGCTCCACTTCGTGCCCGGGGGCACCGTCCACCTGAAGCCCGTTGTGCGCCCCGGGGTAGTCGGGCACCTCGGCAATCCGCAGGTAGTCGTCCAGATATTGAAGGATTGATTCTAGTTTCATGGGGCGACCCGTCGAGGGCTGTGGAAAAGACCGGTCCAGGGCCTCCTGAGGCCTACCGAAACACTCACGCAGGCGCCTATGGCGTTGTGTATAAAGGACATAACCGTGTTTCCACCGACTGTGGAAAACCGGGGCGCAGAGCGTGGGTCGGCGCGAGGCTCGGACCCCGCGGGCAGACACGGCCGCGAGCGGCTCAGTCGCCCGGGTGCGCGGCCGGAGCCACCCCGGCCGATGCGCCCGGCGAAGCTGCTCCCGCGGTCGGCGCGCGCGGGCCCGCCGTGGAGGCAGGGCCGGCCGACGGTCGCTGTGCCTCGAGCTCACCCACGTGAACCGAGCCCGACAGGAGCGCCCCCTCGTCGAGCTGCATGCGGCGTGCGCGCACCTCGCCCTCGATGCGCGAGGTGGCCTGAACCTCGAGGCGCGAGGCGGCGACGAGCGTGCCCGTCACCCGGCCCGAGATGATCGCGTCCTGGGTATCGATGTCGCCGTCGACCACGCCGTCCTTGCCCACCACCACGGCCTTCCCCGCCCGCACGTTCCCGTGAACGGTGCCCTCGATGCGCACCGTGCCCTCGGTCTCGAGGTTTCCGTTCACATGCATCTTGGGGCCGATGATCGAAATGACCGCCTCGGGCGGCGTGGTCGAGCTCTGGTTCTTCGCCATGGGGGCGCTCCGTCGCCTGAGGCTCAGGGCTGGCGGACCATCGAAAGCGGGTCCACCGGCTCGCCGTTCCGTGTGATCTCAAAGTGCAGGTGGGGCGCCGTCGAGCGGCCCGTCGAGCCGCTCAGGGCGATCACCTGGTTCTTGCGCACCCGCTGGCCACGCTCGACGAGTGTGGTGGACGCGTGCGCGTAGAGGGTTTCGAAGCCGTCTCCGTGGTCGATGCGGACGTAGCGCCCGTAGGTAGCGTCCTCGCCGACGTCGACCACCGTGCCCGCACCCGCCGCCCGGATATATGAGCCCGAAGGCACGGCGATGTCCAGGCCGGGATGGATGCCCGCTTCGCCCTCCAGAAGGCCCTGGGTGACGAAGCCCCGCGTGGCCAGAGGCCAGGAGTCGGGCACCGTCGCGGTCACGGGGTTCTCTGCCCGCGATCGCCTCCCTCCGGGAGGCGGCAACCAGAGTTCGGAAGCCGGCGGCGCCGCCTCGGGAGCGAACAAACCCCGAAGATTGCCGTACTGGTCCTCCAGGTCTTCGAGTCGTCTTCCCAGTTCCGCGACCCGGGCCCGCTCCGCCTCGAGGCGCGCCACATCCTGCTCCAGCGCCGCCGCCCGGCGCGCTTGGCCCACCAGCCAGGTCCACGTGCCGGCCATCACCACGAAGCCCAGGCCCATGCCCAGACCAAGGCCGCGCAACACCTGCAGGCGGCGGCGCGACAGGCGGAACGTACGGCTCGGCTCTGCAGCCCCGTCGGGCACCACCACGACGGTGTATCCACCCGGTCGCTCGCTCATGGGCGCCTCGTCGCGCGGCCCTCAGCCCACCACGTCGGTGACGTCACGGCCGGTGATGGCCTGGAAGACGCGTTCGAAGTCCTCGTGGGACGAGAACGGCACCTCGATCACGCCGGTACCGTCCCGCTTCTGCCGCAGCGCTACCCGCGAGCCCAACGCCGCCCGCAACTCCTCCTGGAGCGCCGCCACAACCGGGTCCTCGGCTCGAGATTTCTTTCTTCCGGCCTCGCGGCCCCGCCCCAGGATCGCCTTGACGCGCCGCTCCACCTCGCGCACGGACAGTCCTTCGCGCACCGCCGCGCGCGCGAGCTCTCCGGCCCGCACTCCGTCGTCGAGCGCCAGCAGGGCCCGGGCGTGACCGGTCGAGAGGTCGCCCGAATCGAGCATTCGACGCACCGACGGGGGAAGCTTGAGCAGCCGCAGCATGTTGGCCACCGTGGAGCGGTCCTTGCCCACCGAACGCGCGATGTCTTCCTGGGTGAGCCCGTGCTCCTCCTGCAGAACCCGGTAGCCCTCGGCCTCTTCCAGCGGACTCAGCTGTTCCCGTTGCAGGTTCTCGACCAGCGCCAGGACCAGAAGCACGTCGTCGGGCACCTCGCGCACCATCGCGGGGACCTCGTCCCAGCCCAGCGACGTGACCGCGCGCAACCGCCGCTCGCCCGCAACGAGTTCGTAGCGGCCCGGTGCTGCGGCCACGGGCCGTACCAGCAGCGGCTGAAGCAGCCCGTTCTCGCGGATCGACGCTGCCAGTTCGGCCAGTTCTTCGGCAGCGAACGTGCGGCGCGGCTGCGCCGGGTTGGGCACGATCGCCTTGAGCGGCAGGTGGACGACCTCGCCCGTCTTCGCCTCGGGCGCCTGCACGTACTCCCCCAGAAGGGCGCCGAGTCCCTTACCCAGGCGATCCTTCCGTCCACCGGCCATGTCGGTCCTCCTGCAGCGTCGGTAACGCCGGCCGTGCGGGGCGCGCCGGCCTGATTGCGCGGGCGAGCCCGCCTGGCGACCCCTCAGGACGTCGCCGGGGCAGCCTGCCGCCGAGCCGTGCGCGCCATCACTTCCCTGGCGAGGCCCAGGTAGCTCTGCGCGCCGGTCGACAGCACGTCGTACTGGATGATCGGTTCGCCGAAGCTCGGAGCCTCGGCCAGTCGCACGTTTCTGGGAATCACGCTCTCGTAGACCTTGTCTCCGAAGTACTCCCGCGCCTCGTCGGCCACCTGCTTCGACAGGTTGAGGCGCTGATCGTACATGGTCAGCAGCACGCCTTCGATCTCGAGCGCCGGGTTGAGGCTGCGCTGCACGAGGCGCACGGTGTTGAGCAACTGGCTCAGCCCCTCGAGGGCGTAGAACTCGCACTGAATGGGAATGAGGACCGAATCGGCGGCCGTGAGCGTGTTGAGCGTCAGCAGCCCCAGGGACGGCGGGCAGTCGATGAGGATGAAGTCGTAGCGGTCGCGGAAACCTTCGAGAGCACCGCGCAGCACCGTCTCGCGCCCGCCCACATCGACCAGCTCGATCTCGGCGCCGACCAGGTTGCGGGTGGAGGGGATCACGTCGAGCGTCGGGAAGTGGAGCCCCGGGATCACGCACTGTTCGGGCGGGCGCCCGTTGACCAGCACATCGTAGACCGTGGGACGCTCCTCGCGGCGGTCGATGCCAAGCCCCGACGAAGCGTTCCCCTGCGGGTCGATGTCGATGATGAGCGTGCGGCGTTCCGCCACGGCGAGGGAGGCGCCGAGGTTGATCGCCGTCGTGGTCTTGCCGACGCCGCCCTTCTGGTTCGCGATCGCGATGACGCGGGACATGCGCTGCCTGTGCGGATGAACGGGGTTGGGGCCGTCGAATATACCGGCGGCCCCGGAGGGGGTAAAGCGAAGTCGTCCTTGACGGTACACCCTCGCGGGCGGGAGATTCCGGCCGTTCGGGAGCGGCGCCCCTTCGGGGCCCCTCCTTCAGGATTGAGCTTCATCCCGGGCCGGTCCATGCCTCAACGCGACTTCTCTTTCCGTTCCGCGTGCGCCCGACGCCGTCGAATTCAGGCTCTCGCGGGGACGCGGCGTGTGCTGCTCGGCGTGCTCTCCGCGCTGGTCGCCGCGGCGTGCTCGGGCGACGATTCGACGGGCCCCACGGCGAACCCCGACTTCATGGTCGGGGACTGGATCGCCGTCGACATGCGCATCACCAGCGTCGCGAACCCCGAAGTGCGGGCCGACGTGATCGCGTCGGGTGGTGAGTTCACGCTCAACGTCCAGCCCAGCGGGCGCTACACCGCCATTCTCCAGGCCTTCGGGCAGGCCTCCACCGAGACGGGCACCGTGACGGTCGAGGGAAACCAGGTCGTCTTCATGCGCACGTTCCCGACCCAGGAGGAGTCCCGCGCCACCTGGTCGCGGAACGGCGCGAACGTCGTGCTCGACGGCCCCACCCGCTTCGACTTCAACCTCGACGGCACACCCGAGGACGGGACACTCCATATGGAGCTGGCCCCCCGCTGAGGATGAGCCCGGGCTGACCCGGGTGGTCGGCGCCCGGGCGACCGCGGCCGGGTGGCGTTGCGGAGGAGCAGGCCGGCCGGTGGACAGCCGGCCCACCGACCATGGCGTCCGACCGGAACACCGGCAGCCAGCACACGAGGCGCCGCCGCCCTGAGGGCGGGCGGCGCCTCTCGTGTTTCACGTGAAACATCGCGGGCGGCAGCCTCCAACCACGCCTTCGATGTTTCACGTGAAACGTGACCGACCGTGCTCCCTCAGCCGGGCGGCGACACGCGGGGCGCAGCCCCCTCCTTCTTCAGCCTGCGCACCTCGAGCATCAGGTTCTGCAGATCCGCCGGCGACACCCCGGGGATCCGGCCCGCCTGGGCCAGGCTCGAGGGGCGCACCCGGGCGAGCTTCTCCCGGGCCTCGTACGAGAGCGTCCGGAACCGTTCGTAGGGGAGGTCCTCCTCGAGACGGAAAGCGGCCTGGTGTCGCACCGTACGCGCCCGTTCATGTTCGCGTGCTACATACCCTTCGTACTTAACCTCGACCTCGACGGTCGTGAGCACGTCGTGAGCCCCGCCGGAGTGCGGCCCGGCCCCGGCCCGGGCGAACGGAGCACCGCCGGCCTCGCCCAACTCCCCCGCCGCGATCCCGGGACGACGCAGTAGCTCCACGGCCCGCACCGGCTCGCGCGGCACCGACGAGCCTGCCCGTTCACAGAGCGGCCTCACCGTCTCGGGCTTCAGCGCCGTCTCGACGAACCAGGCCCGCACCCGGTCCTCCTCGGCCAGACGGGCTTCCAGGCGCTCTTCCTGCCGGGGCGTGAGCAGCCCGACCTCGCGGGCCAGGGGGCCCAGGCGGGCGGGCGCATTGTCCTGCCGAAGCAGCAACCGATACTCGGCCCGCGACGTGAACAGCCGGTAGGGCTCGTCCACGCCTCGCGTGACCAGGTCGTCGATCAACACACCGATGTAGGCCTGATCCCGCTCGAGCACCCAGGGCTCGCGCGCCTGCGCCTGCAACGCGGCGTTCGCGCCCGCGACCAACCCCTGCCCCGCCGCCTCCTCGTAGCCCGTGGTCCCGTTGATCTGCCCCGCGAAGAACAGGCCCCTCAGTCCCCTCACCTCGAGCGTGTGCCGGAGCTGGTGTGGCGGGAAGTAGTCGTACTCGATCGCATACCCGAGCTTGGTCACCCGCGCCTCTTCGAGCCCCGGGATGGTCCGCAGGAACGCGACCTGAACCTCGGCGGGTAGCGAGGTCGAGAGCCCGTTCACGTACAGCTCGGACGTCTCGAGCCCCTCGGGCTCGAGGAAGACCTGATGACGCGGCGTGTCGGGAAAACGCACGACCTTGTCTTCGATGGAAGGGCAGTAGCGGGGTCCCCGCCCCGAGATCTCGCCCCCGTAGAGCGCGCTCCGCTCCAGGTTGTCGAGTACCACCCGCTTGAGTGGCTCGCCCGCCCACGTGATCCAACACGGCCGCTGCTCGGGGATCGCCTCATGGGCATATGCCGCGAAGCGGTACGCCTCGGGGTCGCCGTCCTGCCGCTCGAGACGTCCGAAGTCGACCGTACGTCCATCCACCCGCGGGGGTGTGCCCGTCTTGAAGCGCCCCACCTCCAGCCCCAGCCCCGCAAGCGCCTCGGCCAGCTCGACCGAAGGAGCCTCGCCGGCCCGGCCGGCGCCCACACCGGCCTCGCCCCCCACATGGAGACGGCCGCGCAGAAAGGTGCCGGCGGTCACGACCACGGCCGCCGCCTCGAACGCGAGGCCGCCCCGCGTGCGCACGCCGCGCACCCGACCGTCCTCGAGCATCAGGTCGGTCACCATCTCCTGGAACAGCTCGAGCCGCGGCAGCTCGTCGAGCACGCGGCGCACCGCTCTGGGATAGAGACCCCGGTCGCACTGCGCCCGCGGGCCCCACACGGCCGGACCCTTCGACCGGTTGAGCATGCGGAACTGGATCCGCGCCGCGTCGGTCGCGCGCCCCATGACGCCGCCGAGGGCGTCGACCTCGCGCGCCACCACACCCTTGGCCACCCCGCCGATCGCGGGGTTGCAGCTCATCTGTCCGATGCGCTCGAGGTCGGGGGTCACCAACAGCGTGCGCGCACCCAGGCGCGCCGCCGCCGCGGCCGCCTCGGTACCCGCGTGGCCACCACCGACCACGATCACGTCGTACCTACTCACAGGGCCGTCCCCTTTAACGCGGCTCAGTGCGCGATGCGGAAACCGTGGGCGCCCAGAGCGTCGTCGCACGCGAAGCGCTCGACCTGGTCGACCCGCGCGGCCCACGGCCCTTCGGCCAGCCGCGTGGCGAAGGCCTCGAGCACGGGCGGAGGCGCGGCGGCCCTCACTTCGACGCTCCCGTCCGGCAGGTTGCGCACCGTGCCGCGCACCCCCAGCTCGGCCGCCACCTCGCGGGTCCACCAGCGAAAGCCCACGCCCTGCACCCGCCCACGCACGCGGAAGCCCGCGCCCACGGGTTCACTTTCCGACGCAGAAGTCGGCGAAGACACGGTCCAGAACCTCCTCGCGATCGATCGTTCCCAGCAGCGCCTCGAGCTCCGATTCGGCCGGGCGCAGGTGGGTCGCGGCCAGATCGGCGGGCACACCCTCGGCGAGCGCCCGGGCGAAGGCGCACACATGCTCGCGCGCAGCCTCCACGGCCGCCCGCTGCCGTGCCCGCGTGAGCACGGGCGCGTCGGACCCGGCCTCGACCAGGCCGGCGAACACGAGCCGGGGCAGCGCGGCGCGCAGTTCGTCGAGCCCGCGCCCGTCGACCGCCGACACCGTAACGGACGCGGCGGCGCCGGGCACCTCACCCCCTGCCGCCACCCCGTCGGCCAGGTCGGCCTGGGTGCGCACCAGCACCACCGGCACCTCCGCCCGCTCGGCCACGAAGCGCCGCTCCTCGTCGCTCGGCGCCCGCCGGGCGGGCACGCACAGCAGCACCACGTCGGCCGCCTCGAGCCAGCGCCCGGCCACCTCCACGCCGATGCGTTCCACCGGGTCGTCCGACTCCCGCAGGCCGGCCGTATCCACGAGGCGGAACGGGAACCCGTCGAGCGACACGACCGCGTCGAGGGCGTCGCGCGTGGTGCCGGGCACCTCGGTGACGATCGCCCGCTCCACTCCGAGCAGTGCGTTGAACAGCGACGACTTCCCGGCGTTCGGCACGCCCGCGAGCACGGTCACCGCCCCCTCGCGCAACAGCTCCCCCTCGGGCGCAGTCCGCGCCAGCGCTCCGAGCGCCGCCGCCACGGCCTCGGCCTCGGCGGCGATCTCCTCGATCGGCACCGGCTGGTCGTCCTCGTCGGGGAAGTCGATGTGGTGCACCAGCCGCGCTTCGAGTCCCACGAGCCGTCCCCGCAGATCGGCCACCCGGTCCGACAGACCCCGCTCGAGCTGATGAAGGGCGGCCTGGCGAAGCCGGGGGCTTCGACCCTCCACGAGGTCGACGACCGCCTCGGCCTGGATCAGGTCCAAGCGTCCGTTCAGGTACGCACGCCGCGTGAACTCGCCGGGCTGGGCCTCACGCGCCCCGGCCGCCAGGCAGGCCTCCAGAACCAGCCGCGGGGTCAGGTACCCGCCGTGGCACGAGAACTCGACCACGTCTTCGCCCGTGTAGCTGTCGGGGCCCACGAAGCGGGTCACGAGGCCACGGTCCAGCAGGCGTCCGTCGCGCGGATGGCGGATGGCCAGGAGGCTCGCGACGCGGGGCTCGGGAGACGCTTCTCCGCAGAGCGCGCGTAGCACCCCCCCGGCCGCCGGCCCCGACACGCGCACGATCGCCACACCCGACGGACCGAGCGCCGTCGCGATCGCTGCGATGGTGTCGGTCTTCACAGGAGCCTCCTCGTGCGACGACCCCGTGCACCTTACCAGGAGCGCGCCCTGCCGCGGGCCTTCTCCGCCCGTCCCCGCACGGGCCACATCCCCCGGGCTCCGAACGCCGCCTCCCTCAGGCGGCCGTCGCCCGCGACCCTCTACTCCTACCGCCCGCTAGGAGCGCGAATGTGCCTTCCCCCGCTCCCCGCCGTCCTCGGCGTGACTCGCACCCACCTTCTGCTTGCGCGCCTGCTGCGCCTGCATCGTGCGCCGCTCGCGCGCGATCCAGAACTGCTGCGGCAGCGTCGCGATGTTCGCCGTCGCGTAGTACAGGTTCAGGCCCGACGCGAAGTTCCAGAAGATGAAGGTCATCATCACCGGCATCATCCACATCATCATCTTCATCTGCGGGTTCACCGAGTCGAGCGACCGCATGCTGATCCACTGCAGCAGGAACATCGACAGGCCCAGGAAGACGGGCAGCACATGCAGAGGATCGGGCGCCGACAGACTGGGCAGCCACAGGAAGGGGACGCCGCGCAGCTCGATCGTGTTCTGGAACACGAAGAAGAGCGTGATGAGCACGGGCCAGGGAAGGAGCATGGGCAGGCAGCCGCCGAACGGGTTGAACCCGTGCTCCTTGTAGAGCTTGAGCATCTCCTTCTGGAGCCGCTCGGGGTCGTTCTTGTACTTGGCCTGGATCTCCTGCAGCAGGGGCTGCACGGCCATGTTGCGCATCTGCGCACGCATGGCCTTCTGGTTGAGCGGGAACAGCACCACCCGCATCGCGACCCCGAACAGGATGAGGATCCAGCCGTAGCCGAGCCCCAGCGCGTCGTGCGCGAAGTTGAAGATGGTGAGCACGATGCCCACCAGCGGCCGGATGACCGGGCGCAGCCAGCGCCACCCGTAGGGGTTCACGTCCTCCAGGTCGGCGCCGATCGCGGCCAGGCGCCCGTGGTCCATGGGGCCGTTGAACATGCGGTAGTGCGCCACACCGCGGCTGTCGGGCGCGAGCGTGACCCGCACGTGTGCCTGGTCGGGAGCATCGAGGGGGTCGGCCAGTAGGCCGCCCAGGTAGCGCTCGTCGCTCCCGTCGCCGGGGAGCAGCGCCCGCACGAAGTACTTGCTCTTGAGCGCCGCCCACTTCAGCGGACCCTCCTCGATGCGCGGCTCCTTCACCCGGCTCAGCGTGACGGCGCGGATGCCCTCGCGCAGGTGGTCGACCACGTAGGCGAGCACGCGCGAATCGTCGACCACGCGGGTCTCGTTGTACGCGATGCCGGTCCCGAGGTCGGTGGTGATCAGATTTGCGTCACGTCCCTCGATCGACGCCTCCACCTCCACCAGGTAGTCGTCGGGACGAAAGCGGTACGTGACGGTGTAGCTGAGCGCGCCCGAAGTGTGGCGGTAGACGAAACGCAGCTCCTGCGGCCCGCCGTCCTCGTGCAGGGTGAGGCCCGAGGCGGGTTCGACCTCGAAGGGCACCCGGCTCAGGTCGA
>RFGQ01000130.1 GCA_003695865.1 Gemmatimonadota bacterium
CGGTAGGTGGCGTGGTAGTCGTCGGGCAGGCCGTAGATGAGCACCTCGGCCACGCGCGCCGCGAGCTGGCCGGTGGTCTCGAGCCGCAGCGGGAACACGCCCGCGATGTAGTCACGGGCGGCCTCCACCTCGTCGTCCGTGGGTCCGTCGGCCACCAGGCGCTCGATCTCGCTCATGGCCTCGCGCACCGCGTCGGCCGTGACCGCCGTCTCGACGGCGGTGCCGACCGTCCAGGGCCCCCGGTGGCGGCGGAACGAGAAGCGCGAGCGCACGCCGTACGTGAAGCCGTGGCGCTCGCGCAGGTTCAGGTTGAGCCGGCTGGTGAAGGCACCCCCGAGCACCGTGTTGAACACGCGCAGCGCGAAGAAGTGGTCGCACACGCGCGGCTCGCCCACGTGGCCGATGCGGATCTCGGACTGCACCGCGCCGGGACGCGCCACCACGACCACGCGGCGCTCGCGCCAACGCGGGCGGTCGTCGGGCGGAGCCGGTTCAGGGGGCGTGCCGCTCCAGTCGCCCAGCACGTCGCCGGCGAGCGCCGCCATCTCGCGCGCGTCCACGTCGCCCGCCACGACCAGGCCGCCCCGCCCGGGCCGGTGGTGCGTGGCGGCGTAGGCGGCCACCGCCTCGCGGTCGACGCCCGCGACCGACGCGGCCGTGCCGTGCTGCGGGCGCGCGTAGCTCGACCCCTCGGCGTAGGCGAAGCGCACGAAGGCGTCGGCCGCGAGGCTCGAGGGGCTCATCGCGCGCTGGCGGATCGTGGCCAGGCGCTGGGTGCGGATGCGCTCGACCTCGTCGGCGGGGAAGGCGGGCTCGAGCAGCATCTCGCCCAGCAGCGCGAACGCCTCGGGCAGGCGCTCGGCCAGGGCCGACACGCTCACCACGGCCGAGTCCCAGCCCACGTGCACCGACAGGTCCGCGCCCAGCGCCTCGACCGCCTCGGCCAGCTCGGCGCCCGGGCGGTGGCGCGTACCGCCCTGCAGCGCGTCGCCGGCGAGCATGGCCAGGCCGCCCCGCTCGGGCGGCAGCGCCCCCTCGCCCGCGTCGATCACCAGATAGGCGGTCGCCACCGGCAGGCGCGACAGGCGTACGAGCCGGATCGGCAGGCCGGCGGGCCCTTCGAGCGCCTCGACGGGCGGAAAGTCGAACGGGCGGATAGGCCCGGGCGCCGGCGGCGCGCTGCGGTCGACGGGCGTCACGGCTCCTCCGTGCGCGGGACGTAGGTGAGCACGGCGCGGTTGTCGCGCCCCAGGAACGCCTCGGCGAACGCGCGCACGTCGTCCACGCTCACGGCGTGCAGCCGCTCGATCTCGACGTTCACGCGGGCCGGGTCGTCGAAGATCGTGTCGTACATCGAGAGCAGATCGGCCCGCTCGCCCGCCTGCTCCAGGGAGCGAACCACGCGGGCCACGGTGAGCGTGACCGCCCGCTCGACTTCGTCGGCGCCCACGTCGGCGAGCGCCTCGAGCTCGGCGGCGAGCGCGGCTTCGAGCGTCTCCTCGTCCACGCCCTTCACGCCCGTGGCCCACACGAGCATCATCGAGGCGCCCGTGACGAGCGGAAACACGTACGCGACGGCGTCCTTGGCGATGCGCTGCTCGCGGACGAGCCTGCGGTAGAGCCTCGAGGCGCGTCCGGTGCCCAGCACGGCGCCCGCCACCTCGGCCGTGTGGAAGCGCTCGTCGGTGAAGGGCGGCACGCGCATGCCCAGAATGACGCGGGGCAGCGGCACGTCGGCCTCCAGGCGGCGGCGCACCTCTTCACCCAGCACCGGGTCCACGTCGGGCTCGCCGGGCAGCGGTGGCGGCGGGGCGCCGGGCGGGATGTCGCCGAACCAGCGGCGCACCGCGTCGAGCGCGTGCTCGCGGTCGAAGTCGCCGCACAACGTGAGCACGGCGTTGTTGGGCACGTAGAAGGTCTCGAAGAACTCGGCCACGTCCTCGAGGGTGGCGGCCTCGATGTCTTCGGTCGCCCCGATCACCGTGTGGTGGTAGGGGTGGGAAGGCGGGAAGAGCATCGCCTGCATGTGCTCGTCCCAGTCGCCGTAGGGCTGGTTCTCGTAGCGCTGGCGCTTCTCGTTGAGCACCACGTCGCGCTGGTTCTCGAGCTTCTCGGCGGTCATGGCGGGCAGCATCCAGCCCAGCCGGTCCGACTCGAGCCACAGCGCCAGCTCCAGATGGTGGCTGGGCACCGTCTCGAAGTAGTTCGTGCGGTCGAACCACGTGGTGGCGTTGAGCGACCCGCCGGCGCGCTCGATGAGCTCGAAGTGCCGGTTCTTGGGCACGTGCGCCGAGCCCTGGAACATCATGTGCTCGAACAGGTGCGCGAAGCCGGTGCGGCCCGGCCGCTCGTTCCTCGAGCCGACGCCGTACCACAGGTTCACGCTCACGACGGGCACGGTCCGGTCGAGCGACAGGTTGACGCGTAGACCGTTGTCCAACCGGTGCCGCTCGACCGGGATGTGCAGCAGGGGCCGGCTCAGAAGACGGCCTCCGGCGGCACCACCACGACCTCGGCGATACCCAGGTCGCGGAGCGGCTGCTCGATCACGCTGCGGTCGCCCGCCACGACGATGACCATGTCGTTCACGTCCAGCCAACGGCGCGCGAAGGCGAGCACGTCGTCCTGATCCACGGCCAGGACGCCGTCCACGTAGCCGTCCCAGGTGTCGTCGGGCAGCTCGTAGAGCACGAGCTCCGAGACGCGGTTGGCCAGGTCGGAGACCGTCTCGAAGCGCTGCGGCAGCCGGAGCGCGACGTAGTTCTTCGCCCGCGCGAGCTCGTCTTCGGGCACCGGCTCGTCGTGCATACGCCGGATCTGGCGCACGAACTCGACCACCGAGCTGTCGGTCACGGGCGTGAACACGCCGGCGCGAGCCACGAAGGGCCCCGCATGGCGGCGCATCTGGAACGATGAACCCGCGCCGTAGGTGTAGCCCTTCTCCTCGCGCAGCGTCGAGTTGAGCCGGCTGGTGAACGAGCCGCCGAGCACCGTGTTCGTGACGATCGCCGGGTAGTACTCGGGCGTGGCGCGCGGCAGCGCGACGCGGCCCACGCGCACCTCGGACTGCGCGGCGCCCGGCTTGTCGACCAGGTAGATGCGCGGGCCGGCGAGCGAGGGCGGCGCGGGCACGTCCAGCGCGGGCCCCTCGCCCTCGGGCATGCGGCCCAGCGTGGGCTCGAGCAGCCCGCGCAGCTCGTCGGCCGTGATGTCGCCCGCCACGATGAGCCCGGCATTGCCCGCCCGGAACGTCTCGCGGTAGGCGGCCAGCACCTCGTCGCGCCCGACCGTCTCGAGCTCGGGCGTGCCCAGCAGCGGCCGTCCATAGGGGTGCGCCTCGCCGAACAGCAGGCGCGCGAACTGGTTGTCGGCCAGGGTGCGGGCGTCGTCCTTGGACTGCTGCACGCGGATCGCCCGCTCGCGGCGCACGCGCTCGAACTCGTCTTCGGGGAAGGTGGGCTCGACGACCACCTCGGCCATCAGCTCGAGCGCGGCCTCGAGGCGGGGCCGCAGCACGGTCAGGTCCACGTACGACGCGTCCCACGAGGCGAACGTGTTGAGCGACGCGCCCAGGCGGTCGACGGCCTCGGCCAGCCCGACCGCGTCGTAGTGGGCCGTGCCCTCGTCGAGCATGTCGGCGGTGAGGGCGGC
>RFGQ01000131.1 GCA_003695865.1 Gemmatimonadota bacterium
GAGGCGCCCGTGCTCAGGGGCGCGCTCGGGCAGGGGGCCACGGGCTGGAGCGAAGCGCTCTCGGCCCTCACCGAAGCGCTGCGGGGCGCCGAGGGTGGCGTGAAGGCGGTGGTCTCCGCCGGCGCCAGCAACGAGGATTTGGGCGCGCTCAGGGCGCTCATGGACGCGCTCGGCGGCGGCGAGATGGTCTACCGCTCGGTGCGCGTGGACGACGAGGACCCGCTGCCCGGTTACCCCGACCTGGCCCGCCGCCGCGAGCTGGCGCCCAATGGGCGGGGCGCCGAGCTGCTGGGGGCGCGGCGCGTGGGTGACGCCGACGGCACCGGCGGCCTCGAGGACGTGGCCTCCCACCGGGGCGTGGTGATCGTGCTGGGCGACCCGCTCACCGACCAGGCGCCGGGCTTCGCGCGCGACGCGGCGCTCACGCTCTACCTGGGCGTGCACCCGTCGGCCGCGCTCGCCGAGGCGCATGCCGAGCTGCCCATCACCACGTTCGCCGAGGCCGAGGGGACGTTCACGAACCTGCGCGGCCGCGTGCAGCGCTTCTGGCCCGGTCTGCTGCCGCCCGGCGCGGCGCGCCCCGCCTGGCTCGTGCTCGGCGCCGTCGCGGCCGCCCTCACCGACGCCGAAGCGCCCCGCACGGCGGCCGAGGCGTTCGCGCGGCTCGGCGAGGTGGCGCCGGCCTTCCGCGGACTCACCTACGAGGCTCTGGGCGAGCGGGGCGCGCTCGCCGGCGAGCCGGCACAGCTCTCGTCGGGGGACTAGAGGTCCATGGATCTGCAACCGATCTCGGGCGTTCCGGCCCTCATCGCGCAGTCGGCCAAGGTCGTCGCGGTCTTCAGTGTGGTGATGCTGGTGGTGGCGTACACCACGCTCGCCGAGCGGCGCGTGAGCGCCTTCATCCAGGACCGGCTCGGCCCCAACCGGGTGGGCCCGTTCGGCCTGCTGCAGCCCATCGCCGACGGCATCAAGAACATCTTCAAGGAAGAGACCTTCCCGGCCACGGCGTCGCGCTTCTTCTTCGCGCTGGGGCCCATGCTCACGATCATGCCCGCGGTGGTCACCATCGCGGTGATCCCGTTCGCCGCCCCGCTACCCACGCCCTGGGGCGTCGTGGACATGATCGTGGCCGACGTGCCCATCGGCATCCTCTACATCCTGGCGCTGTCGTCGGTGGGCGTGTACGGCGTGGTGCTGGGCGGTTGGGCCTCGAACAACAAGTACGCCTTCCTCGGCGGGCTGCGGGCCTCGGCGCAGATGGTCAGCTACGAGGTGGCCCTCGGCCTGAGCCTGATCGCCGTGCTCATGCTGGGCGGCAACGTCACGCTCACCGAGATCGTGCGGCAGCAGCAGGCGATGGGCCTGTGGTTCGCGCTCCCGCTCTCGCTGGCGTTCATCCTGTTCGTCATCGCGGCGTTCGCCGAGACGAACCGTCTGCCCTTCGACATGCCCGAGGCCGAGAGCGAGCTGATCACCGGCTACCACACCGAGTACTCGGCCATGAAGTTCAGCATGTTCATGATCGGCGAGTACGCGCACATGCTGACGGCCTCGGCGCTCATGGCCACGCTCTTCTTCGGCGGCTGGGACCTGCCGGGTTCGTGGGACGACGCCTTCTGGTATCAGGGCCAGCTCATCCGCGGTTTCGACGCCGCGGGCGTGCCCATCGCCGCGGCACCGGCGGTGTGGAAGACGCTGCTCACGCTTGGCGCCTTCGCCTTCAAGACCGGCTTCTTCCTGCTGCTCTACATCTGGATCCGCTGGACGCTTCCGCGCTTCCGCTACGATCAGGTGATGCAGCTCGGCTGGAAGGTCATGCTGCCGACCGCGCTCGCCTACATCGTGGTCGTGGCCGGCACGGTGCTCGTGCTCGACCTGGTGGGTGTGCCCTACGGCTTCGCCTTCGGCCTGGTGCTCACCCTGGTGAGCGCGCTCTGCACCGGCGCCTTCCTGTTCGCGCTCGACCGCGGCCGCATCATCACGGGCGCGGCGGCGGTGGGTGAGCAGAAGCTGCTCGCCGCCCGCAGGCGCGGTGGCCTCGAGCTGGCACCGGGCAGCGCCGCGGGGGCCGAGATCGCGTCGGCGGCGGTCGTGGACGCGGGAGACTGAGGACTCTAGAAACGACGTTACGTCATCTGACCTAAGATACTGCAGGGGAACGACATGGCGGTAAGTGTAAAGGTGATGCGTCGGCCGGAGCCCGAGCGCACGTCCTATCTCAGGGCGGCGCTCTCGGGCATGGCGCTGACCTTCCGGCACATGGTCAATCCCCACAAGGTGACGCAGCAGTACCCCGAGGAGCAGACCCAGCTTTCGCCCCGTTGGCGGGGCACGCACCGGATGGAGGTGCACGCCGACGGACGGCCCAAGTGCGTCGCCTGCGGGCTCTGCCCGACGGTCTGCCCGGCCAACTGCATCCGGCTCGTGGGCGGCGAGGACGACCAGGGGAATCGCTACCCGATCGTCTACGAGATCGACGAGTTCCGCTGCGTCTTCTGCGGGATGTGTCAGGAGGTGTGCCCCGTGGAGGCGATCCACGTGGGCCGCCACTTCGAGAATGCCGAGTACACGCGCGAGCGCTTCGTCTACGACCTGGATCGCCTCATGGCCCAGGAGCACCCGACGACGCTGCTCTGGGACCCCTCGGATCCGCTGAGCGAGTGATGGTCGAGTTCCTCTTCATCGTCTTCGCGGTCGTCGCCGTGGGAAGCGCCGCCGGCGTCGTGCTGGCCCGCTCGCCCGTGGGCAGCCTGCTGTTCATGGTCGCCAGCCTGGCGAGCGTGGCGGCCCTCTACGTGCTGCTCGAGGCGCACTTCCTCGCGGCCATCCAGGTGATGGTCTACGCGGGTGCGATCATGGTGCTGTTCCTGTTCGTGATCATGCTCCTCAATCTGGGGCACGACTACCGGCGGGATCTGCGCCTCACGCTCACCGCGCTGCCGCTGTTCGCCCTGACCGGGGGGATCGCGGCCCTGCTCATCCTGCGCTTCCGCGGTGCGGAGCAGGCGCCGATCTACCGCTTTTTCGGGGGCGGCGACGCGATCGACGCGGCGCTCGCGGAGCAGGGTGCGGTGGGCGCCATCGCGCACCCCCTCTTCACGGACTACCTGGTCCCCTTCGAGATCACGGGCATCCTGCTGCTGGTGGCGATCGTGGGGGCGATGGCGCTTGCCAAGCGCCATGTGGACGACCCCGTGCCGGCGCCGGCGCCGCCGGCCGAGCCGCTCGCGGCGCTCGACGCATCGGCGGAGGAGGGCTGAGCCATGCTGACCGAAGCCCTGGTGGTGAGCGCGCTGCTTTTCGCCATCGGCACGCTGGGCGTGCTGCTGCGCCGCAACGCGATCGTGATGTTCCTCTGCATCGAGCTCCAGCTCAACGCCGTGAACCTCGCCTTCGTGGCTTTGTCCCGGTACGTGGGCATCGAGGGACAGGTCTTCGTGTTCTTCGTGATGACGGTGGCGGCGGCCGAGGCGGCGGTGGGCCTGGCCATCATCATCTCGATCTTCCGTCACTTCCGGACGGTGAACGTGGACAACTTCAACCTCCTCAAGTGGTAGGACGGTGACGATTCCGGCGCGGTTCTGGATTCAGGCGGCCGAGGGCGCCGCCGGCGGGCACGGGGCCTTCGAGCCCGTGCTGCCGGGCCTCATCGTCCTGCTGCCGCTCATCGGCTTCCTGCTCAACGGCGCGCTGGCGCTGACCGCGGGCGGGCGGGCGGCCGCGGCCGTGCGGCGCGGCGAGGCCCACGACCCGTTCGCGGGCGGACGCCCGCTCACGCACAGCCTGCCCTCGTGGATCGGCCCGGGCGTCATGCTGGCCGCCTTCGCGCTCGCGGTCGCGAACTTCGTCGGCATGGCGGGCGCCGAGCTGCACGAGCCGGTGATCCGCGAGTACTGGACGTGGATGGCCACGGGCACGTTCCGGGTGGCCGCGGCGATCCAGCTCGATCAGCTCTCGATGGTCATGATGCTGATCGTCACGGGCGTCGGGTTCCTGATCCACGTCTTCAGCGTGGGCTACATGCGCGACGATCCGGGCTACCCGCGCTACTTCGCGTACCTGAACCTGTTCGTCTTCTTCATGCTGACCCTGGTGATGGGGGCCAGCTATCCGGTGCTGTTCGTGGGCTGGGAAGGGGTGGGGCTCTGCTCCTACC
>RFGQ01000132.1 GCA_003695865.1 Gemmatimonadota bacterium
CACCGGGGCCGTGGCGCGAGGGCCGCGTCGCGGGCCGCCGCTCGCTCGAACTCACCGGGTCGCTCGGCGGAAACCAGGCGGCCTTCCTCCTCGTGCCAGAGGCGGGCTTCGGGGTCGCTGCTCTCGCCGCACGCACCTCCCTACCGGGTCCGGCGCCGGTGGCCGAGGCGGCGCGGGACGCCGCGCGCCTGGCCCTGGGCGAGGCGCTCCCGGCGCCCCCCGGTACGGGGCGATCCGCGCGCGTCCACGCCGCGGCGATCGGGCTGGTGCTGCTGCAGGCCGTGCTGCTCGCGGCATGGGTCCGCGCCTGGCGCCGCGAGGCGCGGCCCCGCGCGATCGCGCACACGCCGAGCGTGCTGAGCCGGCTGGTAGCCGACCTCACGGTCGCGGCCGCGCTGCCCCTGGTCACCGTGCTGGTGTGGCTCGACACGCCGCTGCCCCGTCTGCTGGGCGAGGCGCCTCCGCTGGGGTGGGCCGTGCTGCTCTTTCCCCTGCTCGCCGTGCCCACGGCGGTGCTGCGCGCCGCCGCCACCTCGGAGCGCTGGCGGCGGGCGCATCCCGACGTCTGAGGGGCCCGGCGCGGCCTTGTGCCGCCCCGGCGGGGCCGCGACCTTGTCCACCCCCGGCGTCCTCGGGCGCCCGCCGTTCCCTCCACGCGGAGAGCAGGATGGACCTCTCGGAGGTTCAGGCCGTCATCGACAGCGCCAAGGCCCGAGGCAGCGAGCCGCTCGAACGCTTCGTGCGCGAGCAGCTTCCCGACGCGAGCGACCGCGAGGTCGCCGACGCCGTCGAGGTGGCGACCGAGATCATCGAGGCGGTGCCGATCTTCCTGGCCCGCGCGCGCCAGGAGGCCGAGGCCCGCAACCTGTCGATGGTCGTCGACCCCCTGCTCGAGCAGGCGCGCGGCTACTTCCTGCACCCGGTCGACCTCATCCCCGAGATGACCCAGGGGCTCGCAGGCCTGCTCGACGACACCTACCTGGTGCTTCGCATCCTGCAGAACCTGCAGAGCGGGCCCGACCCGCTGCTCGATTGGGACCTCGACTACCCGGCGATGTTCCTGCGCCGTCTCGTGGGGCCGGTCATCGGCGACAAGCTCGACCGCCTCTCGATCGAGGCGCTGCAGAACGTCTCGGAGTCGGTCAACGCGCTCTGGAACCGGATGTCGGCCGAGGCCTGAGGGCGACGGGTCAGCGGCCCACCCACTCGCTCCACGCGTCGGGCGCGTAGCCGATGCTCAGCTTCGGGCCGCAGCGCGCGAGCGGCGTCCGCAGCACGGCGGGCTCCTCGGCGAGGATCTCCACCCAACGCTCGGGTCCGTAGAGGGCGGTGTGAAGGCCCAAGGAGCGAAACCGCTTCGCATTGCGGTCGACCAGCGCCTCCCAGCCGAAGCGGTGCACGAAGCGCCGGAGTTCGCCGGGAGAAGCGGCCCGCTTCTTCAGGTCCACGAAGTGGGTGCGCACCCGGCGTTCGGCGAAGAAGCGCAGCGCCTTGCGAGTGTCGGCGCAGGCCCGCGTTCCGAACACCTGCACCTGAAGGCCGCCGGTGCTCATCGCGGACGCTCTAGCGGTAGTTGCCGAAGCGCAGTTCGACGCCGAAGTCCTGCCCCCGCAGGAACTGGATGACCTCCTGCAGCGCATCCCGCGAGGGACTCGACACCCGCAGCTCCTCTCCCTGCACCGCGATCTGCGCCTTCTTGAGCTTCAGGTCCTTCACGGCCTTCACGATGCGCTTGGCGGTCTCCTGATCGATGCCCTGCTTGAGCCCGATGCGCTGGCGCGCACGGCCCAGCGACGCCTGCTCCACCGGCCCCAGGTCCAGGTTCTTCACCGGCACCTGCCGCCGGACGAGCTTGGCGCGCAGGACCTCGAGCAGCGCCTTCAGGCGGTAGTCGTCGTCCGCCTCCAGCACGATCGTACCCGCGCCGCGGTCGAAGTCGATGGTGCAGTCGCTGCCTTTGAAGTCGTAGCGCTGCGCGACCTCCTTGAGAGCCTGGTTGACCGCGTTGTCGACCTCCTGCAGGTCGACGCCCGTGGTGATGTCGAAGGAGCTGTTCTTGGCCATGAGTCCAGAAGTCGAGATGGGATCGGACGGGATCGGACGAGGCCCGCGGCGGGTGAACCACGACCCGGGCGTACGCCGCAAAAGGTAACAGGTGGCCCCACGGGGCGCGCAGCCCTTGTCCGCACCGAAGATTTCCCGAATATTGACGATCCGCCGCGCGAGCCCGAACCGAGGGGTCCACGATGCCCGACACACCCTACTTCACCCGTGCCACGTTCACCTTCCTGAAGGACCTTGCCGCCCACAACGAGCGGGCCTGGTTCCAGGCCAACAAGGGCCGCTATGAGCGCACGGTGAAGGAGCCCGCCATGCGCTTCATCACCGACTTCGCGCGCCACCTCGAGCGCATCAGCCCGCACTTCCGGGCCGATCCCCGACCGGTCGGCGGCTCCCTGTTCCGCATCTACCGAGACACGCGCTTCTCGAAGGACAAGCGTCCCTACAAGACGCACACGGGCATCCAGTTCCGACATGAGCGGGGCAGGGACGCGCACGCGCCCGGCTTCTACCTGCACATCGAGCCCGGCGGCTGCTTCGCCGGCATGGGGAGCTGGCATCCGGACGCGGCCACCCTGCGTGCCATCCGCGAGCGGATCGCCGAGCAGCCCGAGGCCTGGCGGAAGGCGGTCGGCGGGCGCGGGTTCCGTGCGACGCTCGAACTGGCGGGAGAGAGCCTGACGCGCCCACCCCGTGGGTTCGACGCCGCGCACCCGCTCATCGAAGACCTCAAGCGCAAGGACTTCATCGCCGTGCGGCCGCTCGCCCAGAGCTTCGTCACGTCGCCCGACCTTCCCCGGGCGCTGGCGAAGGTCTACCGGGCGGGCGCGCCCCTGGTCGCGTTCATCTGCGAGGCCGTGGGCGTTCCCTTCTGAGGCACGGCAGCGCGGCGGCGGGCTGCGCTCACCCCACCGTGATGGTGATCTGCGCCTGCGCCGTGTGGCCATGCCCGTCGTCGACGGTGAGCGTGACGGTGTAGGGCGCGGCCCCGGGGAAGGTCACCTCGATGACCGCATCGCTAGGGGTCGTGCCGTTCACGAACGTGCCGCCGGGCACGGTCCACGCGAAGGTCAGAGCGTCCCCGTCCGGATCGGTGGAGCCCGAACCGTCGAGCCGCACCACCGTCTGGTTGCCGTCTCCCGCGGGCACCGACGTGCGGTTGGCCGAGATCACCGCGGTGGGCGCCTGGTTGCCGCCGAACACGCGCACCACGACCGAGGCGGTGTCGGCGGCGCCGCGCCCGTCGTCGACGATCAGCGTGACGGTATAGTCCGCGTTTCCGGGAAAGGTCACCTGCGGTGACACATCGCTCGCCGTGGTGCCGCCCACGAAGGTGCCGTTCGGCACGGTCCACTGAAACGTGAGCGTGTCGCCGTCCGGGTCGCTCGAACCGCTGCCGTCGAGCGTGACGACCGTCGTGTTGCCGTCCCCCGCGGGCACCGAGTCCGGATCGGCCGTCGCGACGGCGGTGGGGGCGCCGTTCCCGGCCGGGGGCGGATCGAAGACACGCACGGTCGTCGACGCGGTGTCGGCGCCGCCCCGGCCGTCGGACACCACCAGGGTCACGGCGTAGTCGGCCGTACCGGGGAAGGTGACCTGCGGGGCGGGAGAGGTCTGGTCGGTCCCGCCCACGAACGTGGCGCCCGGGACGTCCCAGTCGAACGTGAGCGCATCACCGTCGGGATCGCTCGAGCCCGAGCCGTCGAGCACCACCACCGTGGTGTTCGCGTCGCCCCGCGCCACGGAGTCGGGCGTTGCGGTGACCACGGCCGAGGGTGGCTGGTTGGCCGGACCGAGCTGAATCGTGACCTGCGCGCTCGCCGAGGCCCCGCGCCCGTCGCTCACCGTGAGCGTGACCGTGTAGGGAGCCACGCCCGGGAACGTCACGTCGGCGACGGGGCTGGTCGGACCCGTGCCGTTTACGAACGTGCCGCTCGGCACATCCCACTGGAAGCTGAGGGGATCGCCGTCGGGATCGCTCGAGGCGCTCCCGTCCAGGCGCACGACCGTGCGGTTGCCGTCGTTCTGCGGCACGGTCTGCGGCGATGCGCTCACGCGCGCCACGGGCGGCCGGTTGCTCGGCCCGGGATCGGTGCCGCCGTCACCGCCCCCGCAGGCCGCCGGAGCCAGGATCACGAGCAGCAGCGCCGACAGGCGACCCGAGAAACGAGAAGCGGCTTGAACCACACCGACGAACGAGCGGCGCATGGGAACCTCCTGGTGGGGCGGGCGGGCCCGGCGCACCCGAACACGGGGACGCCGTCACCCGCCCAACGCCGCCCGCCCGATGCGGGGTTCCCGCGCGCCCACAGCGCGTGTTCGGGGCGCGCTCGCCGCGCTGCCCCTCCGCCCGTTCGCCACGGCGCGAGCCCTTGAGCCGCGCCCGCCGATCATCGAGCTTCCAACGCTGCGACAACGCTGCGAGCGTACACGCGCAATCGCTTCATCCCGGCGAGACGAAGACGAAGAAGACGATGACGAAGCCTCACAACGAATCCCGTGGGAGACGACCGAGCAGCGTTCTCCTTCTCTCGGCCGCGCTGCTGGGTGCGGCCGCCTGCGACCGTCCCGGCGACGCCGCCCCCGCACCGCCCGATCCGCTGGCGCTCGCCGACAGCTTCGTGGCCGACTACTTCGCCCAGTTCCCTCACACGGCGTCGCTTTCGGGCGCGTCGGCCGCCGACTGGAGCCGCCTGCCCGACAACTCGCTCGACGCCTGGGACCGGTGGCGCCGCAAGGAGCGGGACTACCTCGGGCAGGCGCGGCGCATCCATCCCGGCAGCATCGACGATCCGGCCGCCCGCGTGACCTTCGGCTTTCTGCGAAGCTGGCTCGAAAACGCGGTGGCCTGGCAGGCGTGCCGCATGGAGCTGTGGAACGTGAGCCCCACCTATACGGGGTGGATCTCGGAGTTCTCGCTTCTGGCCAGCGTGCAGCCGGTCTCGACCGAGGCCGAGCGACTGACTGCCCTGCGCCGCTTCTCTCAGCTCCCCGGATGGCTCGACCGCGAGATCGAGACGCTTCGCGAAGGCCTGCGCCTGGGGTATTCGGCGCCCCGGGTGAACGTCGAAACGGTGATCGGACAGATGGACGACCTGCTCGAGGCCGACGTGGGCGACTCGCCCTTCGTGCGTATGGCCCCCGACGACGCGCCCGACTTCCGCGCCTCGCTCGAGGAGCTCGAGGTCGAGCAGATCCGGCCCGCGATACGGCGCTACCGCGACTTCCTGGCCGTGGAGTACCTTCCGCGCGCCCGCGAAGCGGTAGGCGTCTCGGCCAACCCGGACGGCGAGGTGTGCTACCGCGCGGCCATCCGCTACCACGCGACCGTCGACATCTCGCCCGAAGAGGTTCACGAGATCGGTCTGCGTGAGATGGCGACGATCCACGCCGAGATGCGCCGGATCGGCGAACGGAGCTTCGGCACCGACGACGTTCCGGCCCTGCTGCAGACACTCAAGACAGACCCTCGCTACCTGTTCCGAACCCGGCAGGAAATCGTCGAGCGGGCCGAGGCCGCGGTGGCGCGGGCGCGAGCGGCCGTGCCCGAGTGGTTCGGCATCGTGCCCCGAGCGGAGGTCGTGGTACGTCCGTATCCGCCGTTCCAGGAGCAGTCCGCCCCCGGAGGCTTCTACAACCCGCCCGCCGAGGACGGCAGCCGACCGGGCATCTACCTGATCAACACCTACCAGCCCGAAACGCAGCCCATCGCCGGTCTCGAGTCGACCGCCTTCCACGAGACCTATCCGGGCCACCACCTGCAGGGGGCCATCGCGCTCGAGCGGCCGGATCTTCATCCGCTGTCCCGCTACTTCTATCTGAGCGGCTTCGGCGAAGGGTGGGGCCTCTACTCCGAGCGCCTGGCCGACGAAATGGGCCTTTACAGCTCCGACGTCGACCGCATGGGCATGCTCTCGGCCGAGGCGCATCGGGCCGCGCGACTGGTGGTCGACACGGGCCTGCATGCGCTGGGGTGGACCCGCCGCCAGGCGATCGACTACCTGCTTGCCAACACGGCGCTCTCCGAGCCGCTGGCCACCGCGGAGATCGACCGCTACATCGCCGTGCCCGGGCAGGCGACATCGTACATGCTCGGCGCCCTCGAGATCCGGCGCCTGCGGCGGCTCGCCGAAGCACGGTTCGGCGCGGACTTCGACATCCGTTCCTTCCACGACCGGGTGCTCGAGGACGGGCCCGTGCCGCTTTCGATGTTGGCGGAGAAGATCGAACGCTGGAGCCAGGGACGCTGAGGCCGCCGGGGGTCGGACCGAGACCGGTGCGGATCGGGGCCTGAGCGGTTCCAGGTAGTCGACGAGTTGCTCCAGGTCGGTGCGGTAGAGGCGCCGGTCGGCGTGTCGTCCCCGCAACACTGCCGACGGAGCTCTTGTCGGGAGCCGGCCATCGGCCGCACCCTGGAGTCACCAGCGGTCGGATCGCGTGGGCCGAGTCCGGCAGGTCGTCCATCCGGGCCCGCAGGAGCTCAGGGGTCCACGCCTTCGCACGAAGGCACACGGCCGTGCCACGGCACCGATCCGCCCGCGCGGCGCGGAGGTCTCGCAACCGGCGCACGACGACCGGTCGCGACACCCGTCCCGGGGAGGCCGACCCCCGGGCTCCGCCCGCAGCGATCGTCGGCCCCACCCGGGGAGGAGATCATGCCCCCCGACAGACGAACGGCCCGGGGCCGCCCATGGGCGCCCCGGGCCTTCGTCCGTTTCGGTGCCCGGCCCGGGCGGGCCAACATCACGCGCTCGCTGCCTGTCCTGTAGGATGTCACAAACCACGCCGTCGGCGCGCATCCCGCCCGCGCGCCGCCAACCCGGAGGTCAGCATGAGCCGAACGGACCGACGCACGCCCCGGCGCGTGAGCGCCGCCTCCCCCCGACGGCAGGCCGCACTCCTCACCGTCGCGGTCCTCCTCGGCGCAGGTGCGATCACCTCGCCGCTCGCGGCGCAGGACCACGCGCGCGCGCCCGCGGACGACGACGAGCCCACGCTCGAGGAGTGGACCGTCCCCTGGGAGAACACCCGCCCGCGCGACCCCTTCGTCGGCCCGGACGGAACCGTCTGGTTCGTGGGGCAGCAGGGTGACTACGTGGGCGCGCTCGATCCGGCCAGTGGCGACTTCCGCCGCTACGACCTTCCGGCCGGAGCCGGTCCGCACAATCTCGTGGTCGCGCCCGACGGGACGGTCTGGTACACCGGCAATCGCGCCCGCCACCTCGGCCGCCTCGACCCGGCCACCGGAGACATCGAGCCGTTCGAGCTTCCGGACGAACGGGCCCGCGACCCGCACACGCTGGTGTTCGACCGCCAGGGCGGGCTGTGGTTCACGGTGCAGGGCGGCAATTTCGTCGGTCACTTCGATCCCTCGACGGGCGACTTCCGCCTGATCGAGGCCCCGCAGGTGGAGGGCTCTCGCCGGGGCAGCAGCTCGAGACCGTACGGCATCAAGATGGATTCGCACGACCGGCCGTGGGTCGCCCTCTTCAACACGAACGCGCTGGCCATGGTGGACCCCGCTACGTACGAACTGGTGGTCCATCGCCTGCCCGACGAGCGCTCGCGCCCCCGGCGCCTCGTGATCGACTCGCAGGACCGCATCTGGTACGTCGACTACGCGCTGGGCCAGCTGGGTCGGTTCGACCCGGCCACGGGCGAGGTGAAGGAATGGCCGAATCCGTCCGGCCCCGGGTCGCGGCCCTACGGGGTCGAGATCGACGACGCGGACCGGGTGTGGTTCGTCGAGACGGGCCCCGACCCCAACGTCTTCGTCGGCTTCGACACGCGCACCGAGAAGGTGATCTCGGCCGTACCCGTGCCGTCGGGCGGCGGGACGATCCGCCACATGTTCTTCGACGCCCGCACGAACAGCATC
>RFGQ01000133.1 GCA_003695865.1 Gemmatimonadota bacterium
CCCCATTCCCATACCCATTCCGCCGCCCATACCCATGTTGCCCATGCCCATCTTCTGGCTGGGACCCGCCTGGGCGTGTGCGTGATCGGGCAGGGCGAGGGTACGCACCACGGGCACCGAGTAGAGCGTCCCCTTCGCGATGCGCAGCAGAAACTCTCGGCGATCGGGATCCATGATGGCTCCGGTCCAACGTCGGTTCGGGTTCCTTCAACGTCCTTGTTCTACGCAAGCACGGCCGGTGACCGACCGTCAAGGGTCGGGATCCTTCGGCCTCTCGGGCGCCGCGCCCTCGCCGCCCTGCTCGTAGAGGTCCGCCAGCGCCGCCGGATAGGCGGCGAACTCGTGCCCGCGCCGCTCCTCCCCGCCCGCGCAGACCCGCCAGCGAAGCCACCCCGGCGCCCCGTCGGCGAGCGGCTCGTAGGCCACCTCGAGACGCAGGGCGGTGCCCGCCTCGACGGGCAGCGGCGGGTCGAGCGGCAGCACCAGTGGACCCCAGGGCTCGTCGCCGGGATCGGGCGCGTTCGAGACGAGCAGGTCGTCGTCGAGCTCGAGGTCGAACCACAGGGCGACGCCCGTGAGCGCGGCGCTGCGCGAGGCCGCCGTCTCTCCCCCTCCGCCCAGATCCCCGCAGGCGGGCAGCGGGTGCAGCGCCACGCGCCCGAGCGCCACCGGCTCGGCCGCCACCTCGGACGGCTCCACCGCGGTGGCCAGCGGCGTGTTCGCCACGTAGGGGCGCGTGCAGCGCCAGTCGAGGCCGAACGCGCCCCGCTCGGCCCCCTCCAGCGGAAAGAGCAGGCGCCGGAGGCGCTCGCCGGCCACCGGCGCGGCGACGAGCCGGGCGGCGCCGGGCAGCAGGCGCCCACCGTCGGGGCGCAGGCGCGCGAGCACGGCGCGCATCAGCCGATACACGCGTTCGTCGAACAGTCGGATGGGATAATCCTCGAAGAGGATCACGTCGAACGTCTCGTCGGGGAGGGCCTCGGGCGCCGCGCCCCGCACCCAGCGGATCACGTCGCCGAAGCCGTTGGCCCGGGCCAGCTCGCGCGCCGCATGCACCACGGGCTCGGCGTCGAGCGCCCAGACGCGGGCGGCACCCGCCCGGGCCGCGAACAGCGCGAAGGTGCCCAGGCCGGTGCCCAGGTCGAGCACCACGTCGCCCGGCCGCACGGTGCGCTCGATGGCCTCACGGAAGCGCTCGATGCGCCGTCCGCCGGCCAGAAGCTGATGGTAGAAGCGCACGTCGCTCACCGCGCCGCTCCGGCGTTCAGGTGGTCTTCGAGCCGCCGCCAGCCCTCCGAAGACGAGGGCGCGCGCAGCTCGAACGCCGCCGCGCCCTGGGCCAGCGCGAGGAGCGCGTCGAACCCGTCGGCGGCCCCGAGCCCGCCCCCCAAGGTGTGCGATACCAGCGCCTGGAG
>RFGQ01000134.1 GCA_003695865.1 Gemmatimonadota bacterium
CGTCGAGCGCCGGGTAGAGGCCGAAGAGAACCCCCGTCGCGAGCGCCAGCACGCCGGTGGCCACGAAGACCATGGGCCGCATCGACAGGTCCATCATCTGCAGGTCTTCGGGCGGGAAGAACGACCCGATCAGGTCGAGCGTCCACTCGGCCACCAGCAGGGCGGCGAGCCCTCCCAGCGCGGCCAACACCACGGATTCGCGCAGGAGCTGGCCGATCATCTGGCCCCGCGTGGCGCCCAGCGACCCCCGGATGGCGAGTTCGGGCGCGCGCGCCTGCCCGCGCACCAGCAGCAGGTTCGCGATGTTGGCGCACGCGATGAGCAGCACCATCCCGGTGATGCCCATGAGCAGCATGAGCGGCGTGCGCGCCTCGCGGTTGAGCGAGCTCTGTCCCCGGCGCCCCGGCGAGGCGAGCAGCGGCTTGTCGAGAAAACGCGCGAGCGTGGCCTCGCTCAGACCCTGTTGCAGCGGCGCCTCGACCTCGCGCACGATCGACTGGTAGAGCGCGTTCGCCTGCTCGACGGTGGGAGCCAGCTCGGCCCCCGGCCGCAGACGGGCGAACACATACACCCAGTAGCTGCGCCGCTCGTCGAAGTCCTCGGGGGTGAATCCTGACTCGAGCGCGGCACGCATCGAGAGGGGCACGTACACGTCGGGCACCGCCCCCCGCGTGGTGCCCTCGAAGCCGCGTTCGGCCACGCCCACGACGGTCATGGGCGTGCCGTTGACCACGATCGTGCCGTTCAGCACGCCGCGATCGGCGCCCAGCTCGCGCTCCCAGTAGCGGTAGCCGAGGACGGCCACCGGATGCACGCCCGGCTGGTCGTCGTCGTCCGGAGTGAGCAGCCTGCCCACTGCGGGACGCACCCCGAGCAGGTTGAAGTACGAGCCCGACACGTAGAGTCCCCGCCCCGCGGTGGTCCGGTCGCCGGTCGCCAGGTTGACGCCGAACAGACGGTGCCCGGCGAGGCCCGCGAAGCCGGCGCCGTCGGCCTCGAGGTCGCGGAACATCGGGTAGCTGAAGACCTCGTCGCAGTCGCCGGCGTCGTTGCAGGACTGCGAGCCGGGCTTGGGCCCCGGCGCCGCCAGGTTCACGAGCCGCTCGGGTTCGTCGACGGGGAGCGATGCGATCAGAAACTGATCGAAGAGCGAGAAGATGGCCGCGTTGGCGCCGATACCCAGCGCGAGTGAGATCACGGCGACCGCCGTGACGAACGGAGATCTGAGC
>RFGQ01000135.1 GCA_003695865.1 Gemmatimonadota bacterium
CCCACGGCACCCTCGAGGCCTGGGCGCGCGCGCGGGGGATCCCGGTGTCGAGCGGCGGCCGCGGTGCCGCCTATGTGGTGCCCGCCCCCGATGCCGAAGGCGCCCGCTGGGTGGTGCGCCACTTCCGCCGCGGGGGCGGCGTGCGCTGGCTGGGCGACCGTTACCTGCGCGGCGGTCACCCGCGGCCCTTCGCCGAGTTGGCGGCGAGCGAGGCGGTGCGCGCCCGCGGGATCGAGACGCCCCGTGTGGTGGCGGCGGCGCTCTACGAGGGACCGGTGTTCTACCGCGCCGACCTGGTGACCGAGTGCGTCGAAGACGCGGTCCCCCTGGCCGCGACGCTGAGCGACGACGCCCCCGACCGCCCCGGACCCGACGCCGCCACGGCGGTCGCCGCCGCGCTCCGGCTGGCCGAGCGCCTGGCCGAGGCCGGCGTCGAGCACGCCGACCTGAACGCCCACAACGTCCTCTTCCGGCGCAGCGACGAGGGCCGCTGGACCCCCGTGCTGCTCGACCTCGACCGCTGCCGCGTGGGCCGGCGCGCACGCTCCCCCGCGCGCATGCGGGCGCGCCTGCTTCGCTCGCTGGGCAAGGTGATGGCCGAAGCGGGCGGAACGCTCGACCTGGACGCACTCGCCCGGGCGCGCGCCGCTCGCCTCGATCCTCCCGGCCACGGCCCGGACGAGCGGTCGTGAGCCAGCGCCCCTTCGGGCCCGACCGGCCGCCGCGCAGCGTGTGCATCGTGATGATGAGCGCGCTGGGCGACGCCGTGCACGTGCTGCCCGTCGTCACCGCGCTGCGGCGCGCCTGGCCGACCACGCGCATCACCTGGGTGATCCAGCCCGTACCGCACCGGCTCGTGGAGGACCATCCCGCCGTGGACGACTTCGTCGTCTTCCGTCGGCGGCGCGGCCGGCGGGCCTGGCGCGCCTTCGCCGACGTGCGGCGCGAGCTGCGCGCGCGCGGGCCGTTCGACCTGCTCCTCGCGCTTCAGGTGTACGCCAAGGCCGGGCTGATCACCGCGCTCGCGCCCGCGCGGGTCAAGCTGGGCTTCGACCGGCGGCGGGCGCGCGACCTGAACTGGCTCTTCACGAACGCGCGGATCCCCGCGCACGAACCCCAGCACGTGCAGGACCAGTACTTCGAGTTCGTGCGCTGGCTGGGCATCGATCCCGAGCCGGTCGAGTGGGGGCTCACGCTGAGCGACGCCGAGCGCCGCGAGCAGGCGGCCTTCTACGGGCGGCTCGACCAGCCTGCGCTCGCCGTGGTCGTTGGCACCAGCAAGCCCGAGAAGAACTGGACGGCCGAGGGCTACGCCGCGGTGCTGCGCGAGGCGGAGCGGCGCCATGGCCTGCGGCCCGTGCTGGTCGGCGGGCCGTCGGCGGCCGAGCGCGCGGTGGCCGAGCGGATCCTCGAGCTCACCGACGGCCGCCCGGTCGACGCCCTGGGCGACGACGTGCGCCGTCTGGTGTGGCTGCTCGAGGGTAGCGCGCTGGTGCTGAGCCCCGACACCGGCCCGCTGCACATCGCTCACGCGCTGGGGCGGCCGGCCGTCGGCCTGTTCGGGTGGAGCAACCCGAAGCGGCACCGACCCTACCGCGGCGATCCCGACCTGGTCGTGGACGGCTACGCTCGCCACCCCGGCGAGGACTACCCGGTGAGCCTGGAGCGCCGCGACGGCATGCGCCGCATCACCCCCGAGAGGGTGCTCCGGGCCATCGACATCGCCGTCGAGCGTTACGTGAGCGGGCCCGGGGACTGAGACTTCTTCGCTTCTCGGCGCGACCGGGGGGCTGGTGCCTCACTCCATCGGAGGCGTCGCCACCAGGACCGACGTCACGATCACCACCACCAACGCCACGCCGAGCTCGAGCGACCCGCTGGGCACCAGCCGGGCCGGATCCTCGCCGCCCGCCACGCCCGGCTCGATCCTTCGGTTGTGCCAGGCGCCCAGCGCGAGCACGACCGCGACCAGTGCCGTCTTTCCCGTCACCACGCGCCCGTACGGATCGACCAGCAGCGCCGCGAGCCCGGCGCCGTGGAGCAGGTAGTTGACGACGCCGGTGAGCACGGTGAGCGGCGCCACGACCAGCGCGACCCGCGAGAACGAGGGCAGCAGCCTGCGCAAAGCGCGCCGCGGATCGTCGTCCGGCGCGCCCGCCACCGGCCGCGCGAAGGCCAGCAGGAACGCGAGCCCCCCGATCCAGGCGGCGGCCGCGGCGACGTGGACGGCGTCGTTGAGCACGCCCACCACCGATCCCTCCCCGGCCGCGTGGCCCGTCAACGGCACGACGAGCGCCACGCCGAGGAACGTGATCAGGGCCACGGCCCTCGCCGAAGACGCACTCGCACGCACCAGCCACACGACCACCCCCGCCGCCGTGATGCCCGCCGTCTGCCAGAGCCACCCGCGGCCCCAGGTCGTGTCGAGCACGTCCGCCAGGGTGATCTCGCCCAGCAGTTCGCGCAGCACCGCCTGCTGTGCCAGGAGCCGCAGGCCCGTCGCCAGAACCGCGAGGAGCGCCGCGATGCGCAGCGCCCGCCAGGTCCTCGCGGCCGACTCGTTTCGCAGCTGCTCTTCGCCGTCCCTCCACCCCGCCGAAGGGACGACCCGGGTGAAGAACAGGGCTCCTCCGAGCAACCCGATCAACGACGCGTAGAAGACCGCGCGCAGGGCCACCTGGGAGGGGCTCTGGAGCGGGTCGCGCTCCTCCTGAGGTCCCGCCGCGTCGGTACGCCCGTCTGCTTCGGCGCGCCCCCCCACTTCGAGGCGCCCCCCCACTCCGGCGGGCGGGCCGACCGGCGCCGCGGTCTCGGCAGGCGCCCCCGCGGCCTGGACGGCTCGTACGGTAAAGGCGAAGCTACCGCTGACCGGATGTCCGTCGTCTCCCGTCGTCGACCAGCGTACCTCGACCGACCCGGCGGGCAGCCCTTCGGGGATCTCGTAGACGAGCACCTCGGCGCCGGGGCGTTCCGCGCGAGAAGCCAGGCCGTACTCCGTCCCAGCCACGACGAGGACGACGCGGCTCAGTGCGGGATCGACGTCCTCGGTGAACTCGAGCGAGAGCACGTCGGGCCACCCGTCGACGACCGCGTCCTTCGCCGGCGACGACGACCGGAGCGCGAGGTGCACGCCGTCAGGTGGGTGGTCCGCCGCGGCGGGCGTGGGCAGAGCCGCTCGCCACGCCACCGGGGCTGCCGGCACGACTTCGACACCCCCGGCGTCGACGGAGCGAGGGGCGAGAGCCGCGCCGAGGGGCGCGGCGAGCTGGAGCCAGAACAGGCCGAGGCCTGCGAGCGCGCCGCACCGCGACGGGAATTCCATGCGTCACCTCCGATCCGGAGTGGGAATCTGTGGAGCTTGCACGCCCGCTTCCACAGCGGCCACGCCCGCACCCGACTGCGCCTGCGCGGCGGTGACTACGAGAGGTAGCATCATTCGGAAGCACGCCCCGCCCCAGGGGGAGCGCCCCGCGCTCACCCTGCCGCCGTGGACCCGGGCGACCGCCTCGACGATCGACAGGCCGAGTCCCGCGCCGCCCGGCCGTCCGTTCGGCGTCCGCGACGGATCCACCTGGTAGAAGCGTTCGAATACGCGCTCGGCGTCGGCCCCGAGGCCGGGGCCCGAATCGTCGACCTGGAGCACGACTTCGCCCCCCGCGGCGTGGACCGCCACACCGACCCGGCCTCCCGGCGGCGTGAACTTCAAGGCGTTGTCGACGAGGTTGCGCAGCGCCTGCGCGAGAAGGTGGGGGTCGCCCGTCGTCGTGAGGCCGTCCGGCACCTCGACCGTCATCGCGACATCGCGTTCCCGGGCCCGCTCCCGCTCACGGACGAGGGTCTCGTCGACGAGCCTCGCGAGATCGACCGGAACGCGTTCGGGCAGCGCGTGCCCCGCGTCGGCTTTCGCGAGCAGCAGAAGCTCTTCGGTGAGCGTGGCCAGGCGCAGCACCTCTTCCAGGCACGACGCCAGGACGGCCCTGTACTCTTCCGCGGTGCGGTCGCGGCGCAGCGCCAATTCGAGCTCGCCACGCAGCGCCGTGAGGGGCGAGCGCAGTTCGTGGCTCGCATCGGCGGTGAAGCGCTTCTGCGCGTCGAAGGCGCGCTCGATGCGGTCGAGCATGCGGTTCAGCACCGACACCAGACGGCGGTACTCGCGCGTGTCGGCGTAGGCCGAGATGCGCGCCGACGACCCGGGCTCCACGCGCTCGGCCTGGTCGATGATCTCCTCCACCGGACGCACGGCGCTCCCCGCCAGCCACCAGGCGCCGGCGAACGTCCCGAGCACCACCAGCGTGCCGATGCCCAGCAGCGCTACGGCCGCCTGGAGCAGGAGCGCGTTGCGGCGGGCCATGGGTGCCGCGACTTCGAGCACATGCCCGCGGTGCGACGGACCCAGCCGGCTGAGCGGATAGTAGAGCGAGCGCACCGGCTGGCCGAGATACTCCCCCTCGCGCCACACGATCTCTCCCCGACTCGCCTGCCGCAGGGCGTCGGGCGCCACAGGCAGGTCGGCCGGTGCATAGCGCGAGCGGAGCAGGCTCCGTCCCTCGCCGTCCCAGATCTGGGAGAAACGGTTGAGGTCGCGCACCGAAGCCGCCTCTTCGGGCGTGAGCTCCCACTCGTGGAAGTGCATCTCGCCGTCCGGAGCGTCGGTCACCGCCGAGGCCTGGATCTCGGCCACGTTCAGCAGGCTCACGTTCAGCTCGCGGTCCAGGCTCTCGCGCAGCACCGCGAGCGTGACCAGCGAGATCGCGCCGAGCGCGACCGCCATCGCCGTGGCGAAGCGCACGGCGAGCCGGAAGCGGAGGGAGCGGGTCATGCCGGGCCGACGTCCTCGTCGTCGGGTCCGGACGCGGGGGCCGCGTCTCCGCCCGTCCCGGTCCCACCCGCCCCTGCCTCGTCCACGTCGGCCTCGTCCAGCGACTGCAGCACGTAGCCCACGCCGCGCACCGTGTGGAGCAGCTCTCCCCCGCCCGCAGCCGCCAGTTTGCGGCGCAGGTTCCCGATGTGCACATCGACCACGTTGCTCATCGGATCGAACTGCATGTCCCACACCTTTTCGAGCAGACGTGTGCGCCGCACCACCTGCTCGGGATGGAGCATGAAGTACTCGAGAAGCTGGTACTCCCGCGGCGTGAGGTCGAGCTCGACGCCGCGGCGCAACGCGCGGTGACGGATGCGGTCGAGCTCGAGGTCGGCGTAGAAGAGTCGCTCGCCCCGCGTGGACCCGCCGCGCCGCACCAACGCCCGCAGGCGCGCCAGCAGCTCTTCGAAACCGAAGGGCTTGCGCAGGTAGTCGTCCGCACCCACGTCGAGCCCCACCACGACATCCCGCTCCGAGTCGCGAGCGGTCAGCAGAAGCACCGGCACCGCGTTCCCGTCCGCGCGCAACTCTCGGACGATGTCGAGCCCGCTGCGGCCGGGGAGCATGAGGTCGAGCACGAGCGCGTCGTACTCGTACACGCGCGCCTGTAGCAGCCCTTCCTCGCCGTCGTGCGCCACGTCGACGGCGTACCCTTCCTCCCGCAGGCCCTTGGCGAGGAACGAGGCGACCTTGCGGTCGTCTTCGACGACGAGGAGTCTCATCTCGTAGCACCTCCAGGACGGAGTCGAGGGGCGGGCCGGAGGCCGGACGAAGCACGGACTCCGACCCCAAGCCTGCCCGCGCACGCGTGAACCCGGAGTGAATCCAACATGAAGCCCTCTTCAGTGCGCGCCGCAGCGGCCGGACTGCTCGCCCTCGTCCTGCTCGCGGGCTGCGGCCCCTCCGACGCGGACGAAGCCGGCAGCGAGGCCAGCCCGAGGGCCGCCGCGATCCCGGCCGAGGCCGAGATCCCCGACACCCTGCAGGCGGGCCGGCGCGCGTACGACCAGCGCTGCGCGTCGTGCCATGGTCCCGCCGGCACCGGCACGCGAGCGGGGCCACCCCTCGTTCATTCCATCTACCGGCCCGCCCACCACGCCGACGCCGCGTTCCTTCTGGCCGTGCGCAACGGCGTGCGGGCCCACCACTGGCGCTTCGGCGACATGCCGCCGCTGCCCGGTGTCGCCGAAGCGGAGGTGCGGCAGATCGTCGCGTGGGTGCGGTGGCTGCAGCGGCGGGCCGGCATCGAGTGAGCCCGGGCGACGGCGCGCGCACATCCGGCCGGCGCTATCGCCGACCGCTGGACCAGTGGATGTGCCGGATCCTCCAGCCCTCGTCGGTGCGTACGAGCACCATGGTCTCGGCACTGCGGCTGCGGATCTCGCGACCACGGAACTCGCCCTCGGAGGTCGACTCCGAGGTATAGAGGGCGAGGTCCCCCTCCACCAGCACGTCGTCGTCGACCACGGTCGGAGGCACCGCCGCCAGGAACGCCATGTCGGCACCCAGGTGCCCCCCGGCGTAGTCGTCGCGCGTCTCTCCGTGCCCTCCCTCGAAGATGAGCACGGCGGGATGCAGATAGGACAACGCCTTCTCGGCATCGCCGGCGATCAGGGCATCCTTGAACCCTCGAGCCGCGGCGCGTACCGCGTCCGCGTCGTCGTCCGCACCCTGAGCATGGAGCGGAGCCCCCGTCCCCAGAACCGCCAGCGCCAGAAGCATCGCCACCCGCTTGCGCATCGCAGCCCTCCTTGTCGTAACACCGATCCGACGACGGGCCCCCGCCCGTGCGGACGCGCAAGCTAACACCGCCCGCCCGGCCCCGCTCCGGCTTGGTCGGAGCGCGTCGAACCCCTAGCTTCGTGGTCCCCCGCGAACCCTCAGCTCCTCCCGAGCCGATGCGCAGACTCTCGGCAATCATGTTCACCGACATGGTCGGCTACACCGCGCTCATGCAGCAGGACGAGCATCGGGCGCGCGAGGTGCGCGACCGCCACCGATCGGTGCTGCGCGAGAGCATCGAGGGGCACGGCGGGGAGATCGTCCAGTTCTATGGAGACGGCACGCTTTCGGTGTTCGCGTCGGCCGTCGACGCGGTCCACGCGGCCGTACAGATCCAGCGGCGCCTGCGGCGCCCCCCCGAGATCCCCGTGCGTATCGGGCTGCACGTGGGCGACATCGTTCACGACGAGGACGGCGTGCACGGCGACGGCGTCAACGTCGCCGCCCGTGTGCAGGGCAAGGCGCTGCCGGGCTCCGTGGTGCTCTCGGGGCGCGTGTACGAGGAGCTGCGCAACCATCCCGAAATCCCGGTGGTCTCGCTGGGTGACGTGCGGCTGAAAAACGTGCACCAACCCATGCCCCTGTTCGCGGTCTCGTTTCCCGAGCTCGTGCTCCCCGATCCGCTCTCGGTGCGCGCCGAGCCTCGCGGGCCCCGCCGCACCCTCGCGGTGCTGCCGTTCGTCAACATGAGCTCCGACCCCGACAACGAGTTCTTCGCCGACGGGGTGACCGAAGAGATCATCAACGCGCTCACGCGCATCGAGGGGCTCCAGGTGACGGCGCGCACCTCGTCGTTCGCGTTCAAGGGGCGCAACGAAGACGTGCGCCGCATCGGCGCCGAACTGGGGGTAAGCCACGTGCTCGAGGGCTCGGTGCGGCGCGCCGGCGAACGCGTGCGCATCGCGGCGCAGCTCATCGACACGCGCGACGGCTATCACGTCTTCTCGAACGTCTACGACCAGGTGCTGGAAGACGTCTTCGAAGCGCAGGACGAGATCGCGCGACGGATCACCGAGGAGCTGCGGGCCACGCTCCCCGGCGTCGATCGAGGGCCGATCGTACGGCGGCCGACCGAGAACCGCGAGGCGCACGACCTCTATCTGCGCGGCATGCACCACTGGTATCGCTGGACGCCCGACCACGTGACGGAGGCGCTCCAGCACTACCACGAAGCGGTGGGCCTGGACCCCGACTTCGCGCAGGCCCATGCCGGCATCGCCCACGCCTACGTCTTTCTGGGGGCCACGGGTCGCCTGGCCTGCGGCAACGCCTACCCCCGGGCCAAGGAAGCCGCGCTCAGAGCCATCGAACTCGACTCATCCGACTGGAGGTCGCACGCCGCCCTGGGGCTCGTCAAGCTGTTCTACGAATGGGACTTCGCCTCGGCCGGCACGGCACTGCGCGAGGCGGTGCGCCTGGGGCCGGGAGCCTCCGAGGCCCACAACGCCTACGCGCTCTACCTGCTGGCCGTGGGCCGCACGGACGAGCTCGTCGAGGAGTCGGAGACCGCGCTGGCCCTCGATCCGCTCAGCCCCATCATGAACGAGGGACTCGCACGCTCCTACCTGTCGGCCCGCCGGCCCGAAGAGGCGCTCGCCCAGTTCGAACGCACGCTCGCGCTCGCGCCCGACTTCCGTGCGGCGGCCGAGGGGAAGGGCTTCGCCTATCTGGCGCTGGAACGCCTCGACGAGGCGGTCGAAGCGATGCGCGCCTACAAGTCGATGACGCCGGGGGGGCGTGGCGGCCAGGGACCGCTCGGCTTCGTGCTGGGCATGGCCGGCCGCCACGAAGAAGCTCGCCTCATGCTCGACGAGCTGCTCGAGCGGGAGCGGGCCGAGCCCAACCACAACCTGCACGTCGACGTGGCGGCCGTTCACGTCGGCCTGGGGGAACTCGACGCCGCGCTGGAGCGCATCGAGCGGGCCGCCGAGGCTCGTGTGGGTGGTCTGGTCTTTCTGCGCCACGGGCACTCCTGGGACCGCCTGCGGGCCGACCCACGCCTGGACGAGCTCCTGGCGCGCTACGGCATCTGAGGACGCGCCCGAGGCGGCGTACCCGGGCGCACCGGGCG
>RFGQ01000136.1 GCA_003695865.1 Gemmatimonadota bacterium
GCGGCGGGCAACGTGCTCATCGCCGCCGGCGCCATCCTGGGCGGGGGCGGCAGCGCCTTCGCGCGCTTCGGTATGCTCGCCTACCTCTATCTGGCCGAGCTGGCCTCGTTGGCGCTGGTCTTCGCCGGCTTCCTGGTGGCCACCCGCACTCCGCGCGCCGCGCCGCCCGCGGAGCCGAGCTGATCCGCCCGGCGGCGGAACACGGGAGCGAGCGACACGGTACCCGCTTCCCGGCGTATGAAGGGTCGCCCCCCGGCGCGGTTGCGAACGCGCGGGTGGCGCCCCGCCTTTGAGCCCCCGACCCGGGGGCGCTACTGTGGTGTCCCGGCCCCACCGCATCCGAGCGTCGACACACGAAAAGCGAGGTCATCCATGACTGCACGAACGAAGTTCGTCCCGCTGCTCGCGCTGGCGCTCGTCGCGCTCACGGCCTGCGAGAAGCCACGCGCCTGGGGCGAGTGGAACGCGATCATCGTGGCCGCCGACCCCGAGCTGTGGCCCGACTACGAGCCCATCGTCGAGGGCGCGCTCGAGACCACCGTCGTGACGGTGCGCCCCGAGCGCACGTTCCGCGTCACCTATCAGGATCCCACCGACACCACCACGGTGCACTGGGACCGCCTGCAGCGCTTCTATTCGGTGCTGGTGATCGGAGACATGGACGACCCGTGGGTGCGCGAGGCGCTCGACGAGAGCGGTCGCGACACGTTTGCGCCGCCCGAGATCCTGCAGGTGGAAGACGTCTGGGCGCGCGGGCAGCGCGTCACCGTGCTGCTCACGAGCCCGGAGGGGGGCGCCGACGAGGTCGCCTCGCTGGCCGACGACCTGCACGACCTGCTCGACCGCCAGTACCGCGACTGGGTCATCGCGCGCATGTACCAGACGGGCCGTGACACGGCGCTCGCCGACTCGCTGGCGCTCCAGGCGGGATTCCGCATCCTGCTACCCGACGTCTACGAGCACCGGGTGGCGGACTCGGTCCACATCTTCCGCAACGACAATCCCGATCCCTCGGAGCTGATCCGCGAGATCGCGGTCACGTGGCGCACGCCCATTCCGCCCGGCTACCAGGCCGACAGCATCCTGGCGTGGCGGCAGGAAGTGGCCGACCGATACTACGACTACCCGCAGGTACTCGACCTGTCGAACGTGACGGGCGGCCCCATGAAGCTGGACGACATGCAGTTCTACGAGATCCGGGCCGCCTGGTCGAACCCGCCCGAAGACAGCTTTCCGGCGGCCGGGCCCTTCATCGTGCGCGCGGTGCTGTGCCCGCGGGTGAACAAGATGTTTCTGGTCGACGCCTGGCTCTACGCCCCGGGCAAGGACAAGTACCAGTACATGATCCAGCTTGAGACCATCCTGGACTCGTTCCGGTGCGCGGCGTGAGGTAGCCGGCCGGGCGCGGCCGCCGCGCGTGCGGCGGGAGCCGCCTCGATTGCGGGCACGGCCGGCGCACGCGCTCCTGCGAGGCGCGCACGGGGCGCCGGGCCCCGTTCAGGGCAGCAGGTCTTCGATCTGACGCAGCACCGCGCCCTGTTCGGCGACGATCTCGTCGAGCAGGGCGCGCGCGCGTTCGATGCGGCCCTCCTGCGCCTCGAGCTCGACCTGCTGGAGCAGTTCCTTGAGCCGGGGCGCCCGCACCGTGCCGGCCGATCCCTTCATCGAGTGGGCCGCCGCGTCGATGGCGTCCGCGTCGCCGGCCCTCACCGCGTCCTCGAGTTGGCCCAGACGCCGGTGCGTCTCGCGCACGTAGATGCGCAGGATCTCATAGCCCTGGGCCTCGACGCCCATGGCCCGCATCTCGGCCAGGAAGGCCTCGACGTCGGCTGGCCGTGGGGGGTCGGGCTCTGTGGGCATGGCGCGGGCGGAAGCGGTCATGGTGCAGAGAAGGATCGGCGGGGCGGGCGGGCGACTTGACCGTCCGCTCCGCCCGCCCCGCGCTCGACTAATACCGGTAGTGATCCGGCTTGTAGGGCCCCTGCTTGGGCACGTGGATGTAGTCGGCCTGCTCGTCGGTCAGCTCGGTCAGCTTCGCGCCGAGCTTGTCCAGGTGCAGGCGCGCCACCTTCTCGTCGAGGTGCTTGGGTAGCACGTGCACGCGCTTGCCGTAGGTCTCCCAGTGGCGCGCGAGCTCGACCTGGGCGATCACCTGGTTGGTGAAGCTCGCCGACATCACGAAGCTGGGATGGCCCGTCGCGCAGCCCAGGTTCATCAGCCGCCCCTCGGCCAGGATGAGCACGCTGTGCCCGTCCGGGAAGATCCACTCGTCGTACTGCGGCTTGATGTTGACCCTGCGGATGCCCGGCACGCGCGCCAGGCCGGCCATGTCGATCTCGTTGTCGAAGTGGCCGATGTTGGCGACGATGGCCTTGTCCTTCATGCGGGCCATGTGCTCGGCCGTGATCACGTCCTTGTTGCCCGTGGCGGTGATGAACACGTCGGCCGTCTCGACGACGTCCTCGAGCGTGAGCACCGTGTAGCCTTCCATGCAGGCCTGCAGCGCGCAGATCGGGTCGATCTCGGTCACCACCACGCGCGCGCCCTGACCCTTCAGCGCCTGCGCGCACCCCTTGCCCACGTCGCCGTAGCCGCACACCACCGCCGTCTTGCCGGCGAGCATGACGTCGGTCGCGCGGTTCAGGCCGTCGATGACCGAGTGCCGGCAGCCGTAGAGGTTGTCGAACTTCGACTTGGTGACCGAGTCGTTCACGTTGATGGCGGCGAAGAGCAGCTCGCCCTTCTCCTGCATCTCGTAGAGCCGGTGCACGCCCGTCGTCGTCTCTTCCGAGACGCCGCGCACGCGCTCGGCCACCCGCCGCCAGCGCTCGGGATCCTCCTGCTGGCCGCGGCGCAGCACGTCGAGGATCACGCCCCACTCCTCGGGCTCGCTCTCGGGGTCGAACGCGGGCACGGCGCCCGCCTTCTCGAAGGCGACCCCCTTGTGGATGAGCAGCGTGGCGTCGCCCCCGTCGTCCACGATCAGGTCGGGACCCTCGCCGTCGGGCCAGAGCAGCGCCTGCTCGGTGCACCACCAGTACTCCTCGAGCGTCTCGCCCTTCCAGGCGAAGACCGGCACCCCCTTCGGCTCGTCGGGCGTACCCTCGGGGCCCACCACCACGGCGGCCGCGGCGTGGTCCTGGGTCGAGAAGATGTTGCACGAGGCCCAGCGGACGTCGGCGCCCAGCTCGACCAGGGTCTCGATGAGCACCGCGGTCTGGACCGTCATGTGCAGCGAGCCCATCACGCGCAGTCCGGCCAGCGGCTGCTCGGGCCCGTACTCGGCGCGCGCCGCCATGAGGCCCGGCATCTCCTGCTCGGCCAGGCGGATCTCCTTACGGCCCCAGTCGGCCAGCGACAGGTCGGCCACCTTGAAGGGCGGGCGCTCGCTCGCGCCGCCGTCCTTCGTCTTCTCTCGCATCACCGCGGTGTCCATCAGGTGTCTCCCTCGACTCTCTCTGGTTCCTCGTCGCGTCCCCCGGGACGCGCTCGCTCACTGTCGTTGCGGGCCCGGTGGGCCCGTCGCCCCGCCTGCCGCCGTCGGCCGCTCACAGTGCCAACCCCGGAGGGCCCGAGACGTGCCCCGCACGCCCCGACGCCAGGAACAGGCGAGGCCCCGAGGCGTCGATGCGCGCGGGCAGCCGATGCCAGCGCACGCCCTCGAGCCCCGCGTCGGTCATCCAGCCCACGATGTCGTCCTGCTCCACGCCGAGACGCAGGTGGCCCAGCGTCTCGCGATACTCCTCGCGGGCGTGGGGGCCCAGGTCCACCACGACCAGACGCCCGCCGGGCGCCAGCGTCCGGCACGCCTCGGCCACCACCCGCGCGGGTTCGCTCACGTACGGCAGCACCAGCATGAGCACCGCCACGTCGAGCTCGCCCGCGCCCACGGGCAGGGCCTCGAGCTCGCCCTCGCGCAGCTCCACGTTCTGAGCCCCGGCCAGGCGGGCCCGGGCGGCCTCGAGCATCTCGGCCGAGCCGTCGACGGCCACCACCCCGCGCACGAAGGGCGCGATCCGGGCTGCGAAGTGGCCGGTACCGGTGCCCAGGTCGCCCACCGTCCACGACGGGTCGAGCAGCCCGAGCAGGGGCAGCAGCTCCGAGTCGGCGCCGAACAGTTCGGCCCGCAGGTGGTCCCAGGCCTCGGCGGCCGTGCTGAAGAACGCCCGGCTGCGCGCCCTGCGCTCGGCCCGCACCTGCGCAGCCCGGTCGGCGTCTTCGGCCACCGCGGCCAGGCCGGCGAGCCCCTCACGCACGACCTCCCACACGGCCCGCTCGCCCGGCTCCAACCCGGTCGCCATGCGGTAGTGTCGGCTGGTGCCGTCGGCCCTGGAAGTGATCCACCCCTCGCGGGTGAGCACCTTCAGGTGGCGACTCACGGTCGACTGGGGCAGCGCGAGCACACGGGTCAGCTCGCCCACCGTGAACTCGCCTTGCTCGAGCACGCGCAGCAGCCGCGCCCGCGTGGGGTCGCCCACGGCCGCCAGACGGCCGAATACCGGAACCTCCGCCACTCTATCCATAAATCCGGATA
>RFGQ01000137.1 GCA_003695865.1 Gemmatimonadota bacterium
CCACGAGCTGGTGGGCCTGCCCGCCGACGCGGTGCGCGAGCGCCCGGCCGGTGAAGGGCGTCAGGGGCCGGCCGCCTCGCAGATGGCGCTGTTCGTGCCCGGCGGTGCCGACGCCACCGCCGGGCCGGCGCCGGGCGAGGTAGCGCCGGCCTCCGACCCGCGGCTGCCCGAGCCCGGTGAGCGCCTGCGCCTGTGGCAGATCCACAACACCTACATCCTGGTCGAGACCCGCGACGGTCTGCTCATCGTCGACCAGCACGCCGCGCACGAACGGGTGCTCTTCGAGCGGCTCATGAAGGCGTTCGAAGAGGGGGGCCAGACCGGGCAGCGGCTGCTCTTCCCGCTCACCCTGCAGCTCTCACCGGCCGAATACGCGCACGTGGAGGACCTTCTCGGCATCCTCGAGTCGGTGGGTTTCGAAGTGGAGGGCTTCGGCGGCACGACGGTGATCGTCCATGCGGTGCCCGACCCGCATCCCTACTTCGACGCGCAACGGTGTTTCCGCGAGATGGTCGAAGAGCTCACCCACGGGTCGGAACTCGTGCGTTCGGCACGCAACCAGCACGAGCGCATCGCGATGAGCTTCGCCTGCAAGGGCGCGATCAAGGCGGGGCAGCGGCTCTCGGAGGCCGAGATGGAGGAGCTGCTCGACCAGCTGTTCGCCACGGAGCTGCCGTTCCACGACGTGCACGGACGCCCGACGACGGTGCGGCTGTCGCGGGGTGAGCTGGAGCGCAAGTTCGGGCGGTGAAGCGCTTTCTGGCCATCACCGGGGCCACCACGTCGGGCAAGACCGAGGTCTCGCTTCGGGTCGCCGAGCGCCTGGGCGGCGAGATCGTGTCGATGGACTCCCGCCAGATCTACCGCGGGCTCGACATCGGCACCGACAAGGCGGGTCCCGAGGCGCGGGCCCGGGTACCCCACCACGGGCTCGACATCCGCGATCCGGGAGGACGCTACAGCGCGGGCGACTTCGCGCGCGACGCGCGCCGCTGGATCGCCGACATCGAAGCCCGGGGGCGCGTGCCCCTGCTGGTGGGCGGCACCGGGTTCTTCCTTCGCGCCGTGATCGACCCGATCTTCAGCGAGCCTCCGATGGAGGCCGAACGCAGGGAGCGGCTCGGGGCCTACCTCTACGCGCTCGAAGACCGTGCACCCGGTTCGCTGGCCGCGTGGGCGAGGCGCCTCGACCCCGCGCGGGCCGCGCTGGCCGAGCAGGGGGGGCGGCAACGGCTGGCGCGCACGCTCGAGGTGGCGTTGCTCAGCGGCCGGCCGCTCTCGTGGTGGCACCGCAACGCGCCGGCCGAAGCGCCGGCCGTCGACGGCCTCGTGATCGTGATCGAGGTGCCGCGCGAGGAACTCGACCGGCGCATCGACGCGCGCGTGGACCGGATGGTCGAGCAGGGCCTGCTGGACGAGATCCGGGGCCTGCACGAGGCCGGCGTCCGTGCCGACTGGCCGGGGCTGAGCGGGCAGGGGTACCGCGAGTTGCTCGCCTGGGCGGGGGGCGCGCTTCCGCTCGAGGCGGCGCTGGACGAGATGAAGCGGCAGACGAGGCGATACGCCAGGCGCCAGCTCACCTGGCTGCGCAATCAGCTGCCGCACGACGCGGTGCGGATCGACGGCCTGGCGCCGTTGGAAGAGCGGGTGGAGCACATCGTACGGGCCTGGGAAGCCGTCCGCGGGGTGGGGACGTCGACGAACGAGGAGGACACGGCGTGAGGATCGGGATCACCTGCTACCCCACCTACGGGGGCTCGGGCGCCGTGGCGACCGAGCTCGGGCTGCAGCTCGCCCGCCGGGGGCACGAGGTTCACTTCATCTCGTACGCACAGCCCTTCCGTCTGGGGCAGTTCCACGAGCGCGTGTTCTTCCACGAAGTCGAAATGGACGAATACCCGCTCTTCGAACACGTGCCCTACTCGCTGGCGCTGGCGGTGGCCATTCAGGACACGGCCGAGAAGCACGACCTGGACGTGGTACACGTGCACTACGCCATTCCCCACGCCACCTCGGCCTGGATCGCGCGCGAGATGCTGGGCGACGCGGGCCGGCTGCCGGTGGTGACCACGCTGCACGGCACCGACATCACGCTCGTGGGGCTGCACCCGTCCTTCCACCGCATCACGCGCTTTTCGATCCTCAAGTCCGACGGCATCACGGCGGTCTCGGACTTCCTCCGGGACGAGACGGTGCGCGACTTCGGGGTGCCGGCGGAGCGGATCGACGTGATCCCGAACTTCATCGATCCCGAGGCATTCCGCCCCGACCGGGAGCCGTGCCACCGCGGCGTGCTGGCGCCGGGCGGCGAGCCCATCCTCATGCACGTCTCGAACTTCAGGCCGGTCAAGCGGGTGGCCGACACGGTCGAGGTGCTGGCGCGAGTGGCGGAGCACCGCCCCGCCCGTCTGGTACTGGTCGGCGACGGTCCGGACCGGCCTCGGGTGGCCGAGCGGGCGCGCGAGCTGGGCGTGGAGGAACGCGTTCTCTTCCTGGGCAAGCACGACTCCGTGGCCGAACTGCTCTCCTGCGCCGACGTGGTGCTCCTACCCTCCGCTTCCGAGTCGTTCGGCCTCGCGGCGCTCGAAGCGATGGCGTGCGGCGCGCCGGTCGTGGCGACGCGCGTGGGTGGCCTGCCCGAGGTGGTCGAGGACGGCGCCACCGGGCTGCTCTTCGAGGTGGGGGACGTCGAGGGCATGGCCCAGGGTGTGCGGGCGCTGCTCGACGACGAAGCGAGACGCGCGGCGCTGGGCCGGCAGGCCCGTGAGCGGGCGGTGGAGTGTTTCGCGGCTGAGCGGATCGTGCCCCGTTACGAGGCACTTTACGAGCGGGTGATCCGCGAGGTGACCGGCTCGTGAATGCGTGGGACGCGCTGATCCTGGGGATCGTGCAGGGGGCGACCGAGTTCCTGCCGGTCTCGAGTTCGGGCCACCTGGTCGTCGGACAGCGTCTGCTGGGCCTGCAGGTGCCGGGGATCGCGGTCGAGGTGGCGCTGCACGTGGGCACGCTGCTTTCGGTGGTGGTGGTTTACCGCGAGCGCCTGACGAAGCTCGCCGTGGGCGCGGTGCGGGGGCGGCGCGAGGCGTGGCGCTACGTGGGGCTGCTGGCGCTCGCGACGCTGCCGGCCGCGGTCGTGGGACTGGCGTTCGAATCGGGGCTCGAGGCGATGTTCGACCGGGCCTGGGTGCCGGGAGTCGGCTTTCTGGTGACCGCGGCTCTGCTGCTCAGCGTCCGCGGCCGCGAGGGCGGGCGGGACGCCGCGCTCGACGCGCGGGTGGCCCTGCTCGTCGGCCTGGCTCAGGCGGCCGCCCTGGTGCCGGGCGTCTCGCGCTCGGGGGCCACCGTAGTCGCGGCGCTGTGGCTTGGGATCGAGGCCCGCGAGGCGGCCGCGTTCAGCTTTCTGTTGTCGGTGCCGGCCATCGCCGGGGCCGCCGTGCTGTTGCTGGCCGGCGATGCCGCGGGCGCCCACGCGGGCGTTCCCGCGCCCGTGCTGCTGATCGGCGGTGCGGCGGCGGGCCTGACCGGCGTCGCGGCGATCCGGCTCTTCGTGGGTCTGCTGGCCCGGGGCGGATTCCATCGCTTCGCCTATTACCTGACGCCGCTCGGTGTGGGGTACCTGCTCTACCTGTGGGGGAGCGCATGACCGGGGGCCACCGCGCGCGCGCGACCCGGCCGCCTTCCGACCGCGACCTGGACGACCTGGTGCGGCGTGCGCTGGCCGAGGACGTGGGTAGCGGCGACGTCACGACGCGCTGCACCGTGCCGCCCGACCGGCGGGCTCGGGGTGCGGTGCTCGCACGGGCACCGCTGGTGGTGGCCGGCGTGGAAGTGGCGCGGCGCGTGTTCGAGCTGGTGGACCCGGCCGTGGTGGTCGAGCCGGCGCTGACCGACGGCGACGCCGCGGCCGAGGGAGACGTGGTGTTGCGCCTCGAAGGTCCCGCGGCTGCGATCCTGACCGGCGAGCGAACGGCGCTCAACTTTCTGGGCCACCTCTGCGGCGTGGCCACCCTGACCCGCGCGTACGTCGAGGCGGTGGGAGACCTGCCCACCCGCGTGATCGACACCCGCAAGACCACGCCCGGCCTGCGTGCGCTCGAAAAGGCCGCCGTGCGGGCGGGCGGGGGCGCGAACCATCGCATGGGCCTCTACGACATGGTGCTCATCAAAGAGAACCACATCGCCGCGGCCGGGGGGATCGAGGCCGCGCTGGCCGCCGTGCGCGAGCGCGATCCGGGAGTCCCGGTCGAGATCGAGGTGCGCGACCTGGACGAGCTCGACCGCGTGCTCGCCGCGGGTGGCGCCGAGCGGGTGATGCTCGACAACATGGACCTCGCCTCACTGCGCGAGGCGGTCGCCCGCTGTCGCGCGCGTCCGGATGGGGGCCCCCGGCTCGAGGCGTCGGGCGGGATCACGCTGGCGACCGTGCGCGCGGTCGCCGAGACCGGCGTCGACTTCGTGAGCGTGGGAGCGCTGACCCACTCGGCGCCGGCGGCCGACCTGACGCTGCTGATCGATCCGTGAGCGGCCACGGCCGGGCGGGTGCGCCGCCCTGGGAGGGCGCCGCCCACTGGGAGGGCGAGCCCGTGACCGCCTGGGCGGCCCGCTGGGGCTGCAGCCGGGTCGAGGCGTACGACGTGGTCGGCTCCACGTCGGACCGCGTGCGGGCCCTGGCGGCCGCGGGCGCCGAGGCGCCCCTGGTCGTGCTGGCCGACGAGCAGCGCGCGGGGCGGGGCCGGGCGGGGCGCGCCTGGGCTTCGCCGCGCGGTGGCCTGTGGGCCTCGCTGCTGGTCGAGCCGGCGGGGCAGGGGAGCGTGCTGCCGCTGGTGGTCGGCCTGGCCGTGGCG
>RFGQ01000138.1 GCA_003695865.1 Gemmatimonadota bacterium
AGCGCGGGCGGGGACGGCACGCAGATCAGACCTTCGCGCAGGTCGGGCACGAGGGCCGCCAGGCCCCCGACGATGGGATCGGGGGAGCGCGCGCCGGGACCGGCGAGGGGGACGCGCTCGGGGAACACCTGCGCGCCGGGGTCCTCCGCCCTGCGGGCACCGGGTCCGGCGTCCCCCATGCCTCCGTCCGCTTCGGCCGCGGCCAGCCCCTCGGCCCACCCGAGCACGCGCTCGAGGTCGGCGCACAGGGACGAGAGCTCGTCGTCGGGCAGCGCGAGCCCGGCCAGCGTCACCGCCGCCTCCAGATCCGCCCGGGTGGGCCCGCCCCGAGAGGACTCAGCCATCGACGTCGCGGCGCAGGCGCGCGTAGCGCACGAGCAGCTTCTTGGGGCCCACCTCGTCGAACTCCACGGTCACCTTGAGGTCGCGGCCGAAGCCGCTCAGCTCGCGCACCGTCCCCGAGCCGAACGTCTCGTGCAGCACGCGCTCGCCCTTCACGAGGCGCGGCGCGTCCTGATCGAGATCGAGGTCCAGATCGGCCAGCGCCGGTGCGTCCCAGTCTTCGCGCGCGGCGGTGCTGCGGCCGGTCGGGCCGAAGCCCCGGCCCTGGCCGGCACCCGGCCCGCGGTCCGAGGGACGGCGCCGGTACCCCGACGATGCCCGCTGCAGTTCGGTCTCGCCCGCGCGCAGGAGCGCCTCGGGAATGTCTTCCACGAAGGGCGAGAGACGGCCGTACATCATGTCGCCGGCCCGCCGTCGGCGCCCGGCCCATGTGAGCAGCAGCTCGTCGCGGGCGCGTGTGATGCCCACGTAGAACAGGCGCCGCTCCTCTTCCAGCTCCGCCGGTTCGTCGTAGGCGCGGGCGAGCGGGAAGAGGCCGTCCTCGAGCCCGGTCACGAACACGACCGGGAATTCCAGTCCCTTCGCGTTGTGGAGCGTCATCAGGGTGACGGCGTCGGCGTCGGGATCGTGGCGGTCCACGTCGGCCACCAGCGCCACCCGCTGCAGGAAGAGGTCGAGCTCACTGAAGGTGTCGAGGTCGTCTTCGTCGAGTTCCTCGAGCAGCTCGGCGTTGAAGTCGAGCGCCCCCGCCACCAGCTCTCGCACGTTGTTCGCCCGGTCCTCGCCCTCGGGCCCCTCGTCGCGCAGCAGGCGCAGGATGTCGAGCTCCTCGATCAGGCGTTCGAGCAGCGCGCCCACGCCGAGCTCGACGGCGAGGGCCGAGTAGCGTTGGACGAGGTCGGCGAAACGCTGGAGCCCACGCGCGCCCGCCGCCGGAACGTCGGGCGCCTCGCCGGCGCGCCGGGCCGCCTCCAGGAGGTCGATCCCCTGGGCCTCCGCCCAGGCCGTGAGCCGCTCGAGTGTGGCCTGTCCCACGCCCCTGCGCGGGTAGTTGACGATGCGGTCGAACGCCTCGCGGTCGCGCGGATTCGAGATGAGCCTCAGATACGCCAGCACGTCCTGGATCTCTCGGCGCTCGTAGAAGCGCACGCCGCCGATGATCTGGTAGGGCACGCCGGCACGCCGGAACGCGTCCTCCATCGCGCGCGACTGGGCGTTCGTACGGTAGAGGATCGCGAAGTCGCGCCACGAGAGGCCTCCCTCGCCCTCGACGCGGTCCCGGATCCGGTCCACCACCCAGCGGGCTTCGTCGGTCTCGTCGGCCGCCGCCGTGAGCGTGATGGGAGCGCCCCCGGCGCGGTCGGTGCGCAGGGTCTTGCCCTTGCGCTGGGTGTTGCGCGCGATCACGGCGTTGGCCGCCGACAGGATGACCTCGGTCGACCGGTAGTTGCGCTCGAGCCGCACCACGCGGGCGCCCGGAAAGGCCCGTTCGAAGTCGAGGATGTTGCCGATGTCGGCGCCCCGCCACCCGTAGATCGACTGGTCGTCGTCGCCCACGACCATGAGGTTGCCGTGCTCGCGCGCCAGCAGCTCGAGGAACACGAACTGCGCGCGGTTCGTGTCCTGGTACTCGTCGACGAGCACGAAGGCGAAGCGGTCGCGGTAGGCGCGCAACACGTCGGGCGCCTCGCGGAACAGCGTCACCGGCCCCACCAGCAGGTCGTCGAAATCGAAGGCGTTCTGCTCTTCGAGCAGCGCCTGGTAGGCCGGATAGACGCGTGCTACGGTGCGGGTGAAGAGGTCGAAGCTGTCGCCGTGCTCCTCGGCGAACGCGTCGGGCCCCACGAGCTGGTTCTTCGCGCCCGAGATGTGGGCGCGCAGTGCCTTGGGACTCCAGCGGCGGGTGTCGACGCCCACCGACTCTGCGGCGCGCTTGACCGTGCGCAGGCTCTGTTCCGCGTCGAAGATCGTGAACGTGCGGCTCCAGCCGAGTGTGGGAGCGTGCCGGCGCAGGATGCGCGCACCGAGCGCGTGGAAGGTGCCCAGCCACAGGCCCCGCGGATCGCGTCCCAGGAGCCGCGCCACCCGTTCCCGCATCTCGCCGGCCGCCTTGTTCGTGAAGGTCACCGCCAGGATGCGGTCGGGCGGCACCCCGTGCTCGTGCACAAGATGGCCGATGCGGGTCGTGAGCACGCGCGTCTTGCCCGAGCCCGCGCCGGCCAGCACGAGGATCGGCCCCTCGAGGTGTTCCACTGCGACGCGCTGCTCTGGATTGAGCGCGTCGAGATAGTGTGCGGTCGTGGTCATCGAATGCCGGAACGACCG
>RFGQ01000139.1 GCA_003695865.1 Gemmatimonadota bacterium
TTCAGATGCACCACCACCTCGGAGGGCCGTCCGCTCGCCAGCGCCGCGAGCATGGCTTCCTCGAGGCTGTTCGCCGACCCGAACCAGAGCACGCCGCTGGGCACCAGGTGCAGCACGCCGCCCTCCTGCCAGGCACGCAGCCCCGGGTTCATCTCGCGCCAGGCGTGCACCGCCAGCGACGCGCCCATTCCGGCGACGACGGCCCACTCGACGTGGGGCGAGAAGAGCAGGCAGAGCGCGAAGGTGAGCCAGGCGACGCCCCCCTGAGGCTTCGACAGGCGCCACAGCTCGACCATGCGCCTGAGGCGCACCAGCCCCGACACCGCGGCGATCACGATCGCCGCGAGTACCGCCCGCGGCAGCGGAGCCAGCAGGGTCGCGAACGGAAGGAAGGCCAACACGGCCAGCCCGGCGACCAGTCCGGTCCAACGCGTGCGCGCACCGGCGAGTCGCGACAGCCCGCTGCGCGCGAACGATCCCCCGACCGGCATGCCCGCGAACAGCCCGGACGCCAGGTTCGCCACGCCCTGGCCCAGGAACTCGCGGTCGGGGTCCCAGCGCAGATGGTCGCGGGCCGCGTAGAGCCGCCCGATCGAGGCCGCCTCGGCAAACCCGACCAGCGCGATCACCACGCCCGGCACCAGCAGGCCGGGAAGCGCCTCCCAGGGCAGGTTCAGTTCCACGTGCGGGAGCGCTCGTGGGATGTCGCCCAGCCGCGCGCCCTCGTAGCCCGTAAACACGGAGAAGCCGATGCCGAGCCCCGTGGCCAGCAGCACCCCGGGGATGAGCGGATGCACGCGCCGGGCGCCCAGTACCAGGCCCACGGTCACGGCCGACAGACCCAGCGCGGCGGGATCCCACGATCCCGGGGCCCCCAGCGCGCTCCAGGCCCCGCCGAGTACGCCGGCCTCACCCCGCGACAGGCCGAGCGCCCCGGGCAGCTGTGAGGCTACGATGAGCACGGCGGCCCCCGTGGTGAAGCCGTCGAGCATCGGCCCCGACATCAGATACGACACCCGCCCGGCGCGCAGCAGCCCCACGAGCGTGCGCACCACACCCACGACCAGCGCCAGCAGCGCCGCCAGCCCGGCGTACGCCGCCGTCCCCGGCGCCGCAAGCGGCACCAGCGCGCCGAAGGTGAGCAGCGCCGTGAGCGCCACGGGACCGGTCTGCAGATAGGGCGACGAAGCCAGAAAGGCCGCGGCGACCGGCGCGACCGCGGCGGCGTACAGGCCATGACGGCCGGGAAGGCCGGCCAGCTCCGCATAAGCGAGCGCCTGGGGGACCAGGACCAGCGCGACGCTCACCCCCGCGACCAGGTCGCGCGTCGAGATCCGTCCGTCCGGCGGAGTCGGCCCGAGGGCGGCTCCCGGCGCCGCGCTCACGAAGCTTCCTCACCCCGGCCGGCCGACGCCGCTGCCTCGGCCAGCACGCGGGCGGCATGCTGGGCGCGCGACTCCCACCAGTGCGCCACGGGGCCCATGAGCACCGAGCGGATCCGGTGCCGGGCCGTCCAGCCCTCGGCCTCGCCCGCCAGAAACGCGAGCACGCCGGCCGCGTCCTGCCCCAGCAGGCTCTCGAGCACGTAGCGCCGCTCCCCCTGGCGCAGCCCCAGCCCCAGGGTCTGCGCCCCCCGCCGCAACGTCTCGCGCGTGATGACGAATCCCGTCCGGGCGGGCGCCAGCAGCGCGTCGAGGAAGGCGGCGGCCGAGTCGGGGGCGTCGGGCAGATCGAATCGCGGGATCCCCCGCAGGGCCACCGGCAGTTCCGCCTCGTCCCCCCCGTCACGGGCGTCGCCGCCACCCGACACCCAACGCGTGCCGCCCTCGGCGAAGACCCGCGCCAGGACGTCGTCCAGCAGGGTGGCCCACGCCGCGTAGAACGGCTCGCCCAGGCTGCGCACCACGTCGGTGAACACGAACACCCAGGTGGCCACGTGCTCCTCCAGGCATACGCGCGCCGCTCTCTGCAGCAGGCGGCCCTGGGCGGGATGCTCCGCGTCGGCGGCCGCCTCGCGCAACGAACAGTAGAGGCCGAGCAGCGCCGCCAGGTGATCGGGCTCGGCCGGGGGCTCCTGTCCGACGGCCTTCCAGAAGCCCGCGATCCGTTCGCGCGCCTCACCGCCGATCTGACCTTCGGGCCCCAGGTAAACCGAGGCGAAGGGCCAGGCCTGGAA
>RFGQ01000140.1 GCA_003695865.1 Gemmatimonadota bacterium
ATCCAGGCCTGGATGATGTCGAGCGGCCCGGTGGGAAAGTCGTGGCCGGTCTTGTTGTTGGTGATGAGGACGCGGATGTCCACCTTCTCGCCGGGGGCAGCGCGCTCGGGCAGGACCAGCTCGATGGGCACGGCCGGGCCGGACTTCCACTTGGCGGCGATTTCGGGGATGGGGATCTCGCCGCGCAGCCACTGCTCGACGAGTTCGACGTGCTCGCGGCCGCCGGGCAGGTCCTGCACGAGGGGAATGAACTGGTTGGCGCCGAGAAAGCGGTGGCTGCGGTGCTTGCCGTCGTCGGGGCTGCGGTTGTAGTCGAGGGCGTCGCCGCTGGCCGGCTCGGACGAGGGCGAGACCAGTGGCATGTGGCACTCTCGACACTCGATAGTGCGGGTGGGGTCGCCGGGGTGGTTCCAGCGGCTCTTGCGCCAGTTGTCGTACTGGTTCTGCAGCTGCACCCAGCCCACCGCGTTGATCTCTTCGTCGACGAACTGCTTGTGGCACGCGGCGCAGAATTCAGGGCTCTTGAACAGCCGCTTCGAGAAGGTCTCGGTGTGTTTGCGGGGATAGGCCCGAATCAGAAAGTCTCTCACGAAGCGCCCGCGTCCGTCCTCCTGCAACTCGAACAGATACCGCTCGGGCTGGTGGAGCACGTAGTTGGCGTTGCCCTGCACGTCGGTTTCGTCGATCGAGTGGCAGGTTATGCACGAGACGCCTTCGTCCAGCCCGTGGGGTTCGGTGAGCTCGTCCACGAACAGATTCTTGGTGCCGGCGAAGAGCGAGATGGGATCGTGGCAGCCGGCGCAGTATCGGGTCGACTCGGGGCCGTTCTGCGTGCCCATCGCCTTCTGGACCTCGCGGAACGCCGGGTCCATGGCCGAATAGCGATGCGCGCTCACGGACCATTCGGCCACGATCTCCTCGTGGCACCCCGCCGTTCCGCACGACTCCGACCCTGCCAGCGAGCGCGGGTCGTAGGCGTCGTTCGTGGCGGTGCGCGCCAGGCTGGGTGCGAAGGGCCGGTCTTCCCCGTAGACGAAGCTGTAGTCGTCGGGCAGATGGTTCACGAGTCCGACGGGCTCGTACGCCACCACGCCTGCGCCCACGAGCGCCAGCCCGAGCGCCAGCCACGCACCCGAGCCCACGGCGAACACGCGC
>RFGQ01000141.1 GCA_003695865.1 Gemmatimonadota bacterium
CCTCGGGGCCGGGCGGGCTCTTCACCACCGTCTCCGACACGCTCGCCAACCGCGCCTTCGCGCTCGCCCTGCCGGTGCCGCTGATCGTGGGCCTCGAGGAGCTGGTCGACGGCACGCTGCTCGAGTACCTGGGACGTCGGCGCTGGACCGCGGCCGTCTTCGAGGGAGGGCAGCACGAGGAGCCCGAGGCGGTCGAGCGGCACGAGGCCGCGCTGTGGATGGCCCTGGCGAAGGCGGGGGTGATCGAAGCCGACGAGCCCCGCGTGCACGAGGCGCGGGCCCGGCTGGCCGAGGCGGCCCGCGGTCTACCGCCCGCGCTCGAGATGCGCTACCGCCATCCGGTCTCGCCCGGAGACGGCTTCCGCATGCTGCCCGGCTTCCGGAACTTCCAGCCCGTGCGCCGGGGCGAGGTGCTGGCCGAGGACCGCAACGGACCCGTGCGGGCGCCCGAGTCGGGTCTGGTGCTCATGCCGCTCTACCAGGAGCAGGGGCAGGACGGCTTCTTCCTGGTGCGGCCCTTCACCACGTTCTGGCTGGGCGTGTCGCGCCTGCTGCGGCTGCTGCGCGTGCAGAACGTGGTGCACTGGCTGCCCGGCGTGCGCCGCCACCCCACGCTGCCCGGGGCACTGGTCGTGAACCGGCGGGTGGCGCGCTGGTTCGCGCTCGAGCTGCTGCACCTGCTGGGCTACCGGCGGCACCTGGACGAGGGCGACCGCCTGGTGGTGATCCGCCGGCCCGGGGGCCTGTGAGCCATGTGCGGACGCTACACCCTGACCACGCCCATGGAGGAGCTCGTCGAGGTCTTCGACGTGCCCGAGCCCGACTTCCCCTGGAAGCCGCGCTACAACATCGCGCCCACGCAGGACGCGCCCGTGCTGGCGCGCGACCGCCACGGCACGCGCATCGGTCTGCTGCGCTGGGGGCTCGTGCCCTTCTGGGCCGACGACCCGCGCATCGGCAACCGCATGATCAACGCCCGGGCCGAAACGCTCGACCGTAAGCCGGCCTTCAAGTACGCCTTCCAGGCCCGCCGCTGCCTGGTGCTGGCCGACGGGTTCTACGAGTGGCGGCGCGAAGGCACGCGCAAGCAGCCCGTGTGGATCCACGACCCCGAGGGCCGGCCGCTCACGTTCGCGGGCCTGTGGGAGTGCTGGGAGCGCGGGCCCGAGCCGCTCTACACGTTCACGATCGTCACCACCGAGCCCTGCGAGGCCGTGCGGCCCGTGCACGACCGCATGCCCGCCGTGCTCGACGGCGAGGCCCGCGAGGCGTGGCTCGACCGCGAGGCCGACCCGGAGCGCCTCAAGGCGCTGCTCGGGCCCTACCGGGGCCCGCTCGACCTGAGGCCCGTTTCCACGCTCGTGAACTCGCCCGCGAACGAGGGCCCCGAACTGCTCGACCCTGCGCCCGAGCCCGGGGCCGCCGACCCCGTGGCCTCGCCGCCCGCCGACGGCGCGCACGGCGCCGACC
>RFGQ01000142.1 GCA_003695865.1 Gemmatimonadota bacterium
CCCCCCCCCCGCCCCGCCCCTCGCCCCCACCGTGCGTCGGCGCCCGGTTGTGGCGGCCGTAGGCCACCAGGCCGGGCACCACGAACAGCAGCAGTGAGGCGACCACCCAAGACGGCCAGAACGGAAAGCCGGCCGCCGAACGCAGCAGCCAGGCCGCCAGGGCGCCGCCCGCCAACGCCAGCACCGCCGCCCCCAGCAGCAGCGCCGTCTCGAGCGCGTCCAGGCGCCGCACCGCCCGTGCCATCAGGCGGCGTGTCTCGGGCGCGCCCCTCCCGCCGTCCGCGCTCACGTGAGCTCCTCGAGGGAGACCTCGCGCTCCTCGCCCGAAGCCATGTCCCGCACCACCGCCACGCCGCGCGCGACCTCCTCCGGCCCGAGCACCACGACCTCGCGGGCACCGGCCGACGCGGCCGCCTTGAACTGCTTGCCCACGCCCTGCTCGCGCAGCGCGTAGAGCACCGAGCGGCCCCGCTCGCGCTCGGCGTGGCCGATGCGGAGCGCCAGCGCCCGCTGCTCGGGCCCGATGGGCACGATGAAGCGGTCCACCGACGGCGCGGCGTCGGGCAGCAGGTCGCGTGCGCGCAGCAGCTCGCCCAGCACGACGTCGCCCATGCCGAAGCCCACGGCCGGCAGCGGCTCGCCGCCCACCAGCTCGAGCAGGCGGTCGTAGCGGCCGCCTCCGCAGATCGCGCGGAACTCCCCCGAGCGGTCGAACAGCTCGAAGACGATCCCCGTGTAGTAGGCCAGCCCGCGCACGATGGTGAGGTCGAACGTCATGAAGTCGCCGAGCCCCATCGCTTCGAGGTGGCCCTGGTAGGTATCGAGCCGCGCCAGCTCGGCGCCCACCTCGTCACGCTCGCCGAAGCGCTCACGCACGCCCTCGAGGCCCGGCGTCTCGAACAGCGCCAGCACCTCGCGCGCCCGACCGGCGTCGAGGCCCGCCTCGTTCTGCAGCCGCTCGAGGGACCGTTCACGCGGCTCGCGCTCGAGCTTGTCGACGACCGCGTAGGTGGCCGGGAGCCCCTCCGCGGGCACCCCGAGCGCGCCGAGCACCGCCGAGAGGAGCCGCCGGTCCGAGACGCGGGCCCGCACGTCTGCCGCCGTGAGCCCCAGCGCCCGCAGGCCGTCGATGGCCACCGCGAGCACCTCGGCGTCGGCCGCGACGTCGTCCTCGCCCACGATGTCGACGTTCCACTGGAAGTGCTCGCGCAGCCGCCCCTTCTGCTGCCGCTCGTAGCGGAAGAGCTGTGGGATCGAAAACCAGCGGATCGGCTTGGCCAGGCCCCGCGACCGCTCCCCCAGGATGCGCGCCAGGGAGGGCGTCATCTCGGGGCGCAGCGCCACTTCGCGTCCGCCCCGGTCGGTGAACGCGTAGAGCTGGCCCACGATCTCTTCGCCGCTCTTCTCCACGTAGAGTTCGAGTGGCTCGAGCGGCGGGCCGTCGTACTCCCGAAACCCGTAGCGCCGGGAGACCCGGCGCCACGCATCGAAGATGTGGGAACGGAGGGCGAGGTCCTCGGGCACGAAATCTCGGAAGCCCGGAAGCCTCTGGAAGGCGGCCTTGGACATGGCGCCGAATCTAGCGAGGACGCCCCCGGGTGTCATGGCCGAGGAGGCCGATCGGCCAGGTCCACCGGGCTCGGGCAGAGCCCCCGCGGGCCCCACCGCACCGGCCCGTCCGGCCGTGCTCAGAAGGCCGGCACGTCCAGCCGCGCGAGGGCGTCGCCCACCGTGTGGTTCGAGCCGGTCACCACGAGCGTGCCGCCCAGGGCGCGCCGGCGCGCTTCGGCGAGCGCCGCATCGAAGTCCTCCACGATGTGGATCGGACACGCGTCGCCCACGATGCGCGCGACGCGGTGGGGATCCCAGCGGCGCTCGGCGGGGGCCGACGGAGGCTGCGTGAGCACCGCCGCATGGGCTCCCTCGAACACCGGCGGCAGCATGCGCGCCCAGTCCTTGTCGCCCAGCACGCCGGCGAGCACCACACGCGGCTCGGGGAGCGGCAGACGCTCGAGCGTGGCGGCCAGCGCCAGCGCGCCCGCGGTGTTGTGCGCCACGTCGAACAGCCAGGTCTCGCCGTCGCGGTGGACGACCTGTACGCGGCCCGGCCAGCGCACGCCGGCGATGCCCGCGACGATCGCCTCGCGCGACGGGCGGAGCCCCTCGGGTAGACGCTCCAACACGCGCACCGCCAGCGCCGCGTTGGCCGCCTGATGCAGACCCGGGAGCGGCGTGCGCAGGTCGAGCGGGCCCCAGTGGGTGCTCGCGAGCACGAAGGCGGTGTGGTCTTCGGCCACCTCCACGCGCTCCGCCGGCGGCTGGACCACCTCGAGCCGTGCCCCCACCGCCTCACACGCCCGCGCGAACACGCGGCGGAGCGCCGGATCGGTCTCGGCGGTCAGGAACGGCACACCGGCGCGCGCGATGCCCGCCTTCTCGCCCGCGATCGCTTCGAGCGTGTCGCCGAGGTAGTCGGCGTGGTCCATGGCCACGTTGGTCACCGCCGTGACCACCGGCTCGAGCACGTTCGTCGCGTCGAGGCGGCCTCCCAGCCCCACCTCGACAGACGCGACCTCGACGCCCTCGCGCGCGAACAGGTGGAACGCGAGCACCGTGGCAGCCTCGAAGAACGTGAGTCCGTGGCGCACGAGCGCCTCCCGGTACTCGTCGGCGAGCGCCGTGAGGGCGCGCTCGTCCACGGGACGGCCGGCGATGCGGAAGCGCTCTCGGAACGAGCACAGGTGGGGCGAGGTGTAGAGGCCGGTGCGCCGTCCGTCCCGTGCCAGCACGGACGCCACCAGCGAGGCGACCGAGCCCTTCCCGTTCGTGCCCCCGATGAGCACCGATACGAAGCGCCGCTCGGGGCATCCGGTTTCGTCCAGGAAAGCGCGCACGCGCTCGAGGCCCCAGTGCACACCGGAGGCGAGCGGCGGCAGGATGCGCTCCATGAGCGGGTCGCGGTCCTGCGGGTCGAGCCGCACGGGCGCGAGCACCGCGCCCCCGGCGGGGACGCCGCCGCCCTCGCCCATTCAGTCCACCATGTGGTGGAGCAGCCCGGCCACGGTGGCGCGCAGCTCGCGGCGGTCGACGACGCGGTCGACCATGCCGTGCTCCAGCAGGAACTCGGCCCGCTGGAAGCCTTCGGGCAGTTCCTGGCGGATGGTCTCTTCGATCACGCGGGGCCCGGCGAAGCCGATGAGCGCGCCGGGCTCGGCCAGGTTGACGTCGCCGAGCATCGCGAACGAGGCCGTCACCCCCCCCGTCGTGGGATCGGTGAGGATCGAGATGTAGGGAATCCCCGCCTCGTGGAGCCGTCCAAGGACCGCCGAGGTCTTGGACATCTGCATGAGCGAGAAGATGCCCTCCTGCATTCGGGCTCCCCCCGACGCGCTCACGACGATGAGGGGCACGTTCCGCTCCTCGGCCCGGCGCGCGGCGCGCGCGATCTTCTCGCCCACCACCGAACCCATGGACCCGCCCACGAAGCGGAAGTCCATCACCGCGAGGCTCACCTCCACACCGTCGATGGTCCCCATCCCGGCGAGCACCGCCTCCTTGCGGCCCGTCTTCTTCACCGCCGCCTGGATGCGCTCCGGATAGGGCTTGGAGTCGGCGAACCCGAGCGGGTCGCCGCTCTCGAGGTCGGCGTCGTACTCCTCGAACGATCCGTCGTCGCACAGGATGCCGACATAGTCCGGCGCCGCGATGCGGAAGTGGTGTCCGCACGAAAGGCAGACGTGCAGGTTCTCGGCGAGCTTCTCGCGGTAGAGGATCTCGCCGCAGGCGCCGCACTTCTCGAACACGTCGCCGGGCAGATCGCGGCGGTCTTCGGGCTTGAGCGGCTTCTTCTCTTTTCTGAACCAGGCCATGCGGCCCCCCGGCTGTGCGCCCTCAGGGTTCTTCGTGGCCGAGGCGCACCACCAGCCCCGCCGCCAGCCACGACATGAGGAGGAACGTGCCCCCGTAGCTCAGGAACGGCAGGGGAATCCCCGTGATGGGGACCAGCCCCACCGTCATCCCGATGTTCACGAAGATGTGGACGAGCCAGAGGCCAAAGATACCGAAGATGACCAGACCGGCAAACGGATCCGCCGAGTCCTGGGAGAGCTTCACGAGGCGCGCCAGCACGAAGCCGAAAGCCAGGATCGTGACCGCAGTGCCGAGGAACCCCCACTCCTCACCGATCACCGCGAAGATGAAGTCCGTGTGCTGTTCGGGAAGGAAGTCGAGCTGCTTCTGCGTGCCGAGCGTGAAGCCTTTTCCCGCGAGCCCGCCGCTGCCGATCGCCACGAGCGACTGGATGATCTGGTACCCGGCGCCGCGCGGGTCGACGTTGGGGTCGAGGAATACCAGGATGCGGTTCTGCTGGTAACGGGCGAGCGAATTCCACAGGGGTTGGGCCACGGTGCCCGCCGCCAGGTTGGTGAGGACCAGGGCGACCGACTCCACCAGGAAGAGCCGGTAGCGGTTGATGTACAGGTAGACGACCAGGACCACGAAGTAGCCCGACCACAGCAGCGTGTCGAACGAGAGGATGAGTCCCAGTCCGGGGCTGGCCAACAGCACCAGCAGCCACACCGGCGTACCCGCCCAGTAGAGCGTGGCGAAGAGGATGCCGATGAACGCCTGCGCGCTTCCCAGGTCGGGCTGGAGCACGACGAGGCCCAGGGGAACGCCCGCCAGCAGCGCGGGAGCCACCAGGCGGCGGAGCTGGGTGGGCTCTTCGGCCCGGCTGCCCAGATAGCGGGCGAGCACCAGGATGGTCGCAAGCTTGGCGATCTCGACCGGCTGGAAGCGGATGAAGCCCAGGTCGATGAACGACTCGACGCCCTCCGCCGTACCGGCACCCGTTCCCACCACCAGCGTGGCCGCGAGCAGGATGGTCGAGAACACGTAGGCGGGCACGGCGACCCACTCGTACCAGCGGGCCGGGATGCGCGACGCCACGGTGAACCCCACCAGCGCGAGCCCCAGCCACGCCACCTGCCGTAGCCAGGCCCCCTCGGTCACGGGACTCGGCGTCTCGAGCACGCCGGCCGAGTAGATCATCGCGATGCCGAAGGCCGAAAGCAGCAGCAGGGCCGTCACCAGGGGGGGATCGACCGCCCACCTGCGGAGGAGCGCCCGGATCACCGGCCGCCCCCCACCGGCCGGGCCGGTCGGGTCTCGGTGGGCCGGCCGCGCAGGCCGGGCTCCTCACCGGGTGTCGGGCGCTCACGCGCCCAGGGCGCCGGCCGCCCCGCTCGGATGTGCTCCGCGAGCGTCTGGATCGTGTCCACCGGGATGCCGTGCTTCCGTCGCAGATAGAAGTCGGCCGCCTTGGCCACCAGCGGCGCCGCGGCCGCCGAGCCGCTCTCGCCGAATTCCACGAGCGCCACCACCACGATCTCGGGCTCGCCCCCCCTCGGACCGGCCATGCCCGCGAACCAGGCGTGCGGACGGTCGGGATCCTGCGGGTTCTGGCCCGTGCCGGTCTTGCCGATCACCTCCCAGTACTCGAGCGCGGTCGAGTAGTACGCGGTCCCGCCGGGCGCGGTCACCTGCCGCAGGCCTTCGCGAAGTGCCTCGATCGCGCCGCGCGACAGGTCGAGCCTCCAGGCGTGACCGGGGTCGCCCCCCGCCCGCAGGCGAGGCGCGGGAGCGGAGCCGTCGCGGGCGAGGGCCACATAGAACTGCGCCATCTTGAGCGGCGTCTGATCGTTGGGCCCCTGCCCCAGGGCCAGGCTGAGCACCTCTCCTTCGAGCGGCTCGTACCCGAATACGTCGACCCAGAACTGGCGGTCGGCCGGAAAGCGGCCCGGAAGCTCCTGAGGCAGATCGACGCCGCACTCCCGGTTGAACCCCAGGTCGGTGGCCCGCCGCAGCATGTTGTCGAGCCCGATGCGCAGCCCGAGTTGGTAGAAATACACGTTGCACGAGTGCGCGATCGCCCCGGCCAGATCGAGAGAGCCGTGACCCTCGGGTTTCCAGCAGCGCCGGTACAGCCCGTTGTGCCACATCCCGCCCGTGCACGGAATCGGCATGTGCTCTTCGGGCGTCACCACACCCAAGTCGAGCGCGATGCCGGCGGTGGCCACCTTCCACGTGGAGGCCGGGGCGTAGCGGCCCATGACCGTGCGGTTCAGCAGCGGCTTGCGGGGATCGCCGTTGAGCGCGGCCCACGTGTCGGCGTCGATGCCGCCCACGAAGTCGTTGGGGTCGTACGTGGGCGCCGAATAGAGGGCCAGGATGCCGCCGTCGGACGGGTCCAGGGCCACCACGGCACCCCGCGCCGAGTCGGGGAAGATGTGGTCGATCCAGGCCTGCAGCTCGAGGTCGAGGTTGAGCCGCAGGTCTTCGCCGGGCACCGCGGGGTTCGTTACGCGGCCCTGGAAGTCCTGGTCGACCACGCGCCCGCTGGCGTCCACCTCGAGGTTGCGCACTCCCTGGCGGCCCTGGAGCAGTTCCTCGTACTGGCGCTCGATCCCGGTGCGCCCGACCAGCTGCCCGGGTTCGTAGCCCTGGAAGCGCTCGCTCTCCAGTTCCTCGGCCGTGATCTCGCTCAGGTAGCCCACCACGTGCGACACCGCACGCCCCTCGTGGTAGCGTCGTTTCGGCTGCATCTCGATGTAGACGCCGGGAAAGTCGCCGCGGTGTTCCTGGAGGAACGCCACGGCCTCGATGGGTGCGTCGAGGTCCACGAGCAGAGGGCGGTGGCGCTGCACCCGGCTCATCAGAAACGCGACCCTCGCGTCCGACAGCGAGAGCGTGGGCTGCAGACGCTCCAGCGTGTGGCGGATCGAGTCGAGGGGCGCCGGCAGCACATAGACGGCGTAGCCGGGAACGTTGTCGGCGATGATGTGTCCGTTGCGATCGAAGATGGTGCCCCTGGGTGCGGGCAGCGGCACCTGGCGCAGGCGGTTCTCCTCGGAGCGCAGCATGTACTCCGACGAGCGCACCACCTGCACGCGGAAGAACTGCACGAGGAGCAGGCCGAGCACGACCGCGAGCCCCACCAGCGCCCCCCGTGCGCGGTCCCGCCGGCGGTGCGGGTGGGTGGCCTTCACGCGACCGTCTCCCACGACGACCCGAACGCCCAAAGCACGACGGCGCCGACGACCGCCGCGTACGCCGCCTCGAGCGGAGCGCCCAGCAACACCGTCTGCACGAACGGAGCGCGCACGTCGGCGCCGACCACCATCCAGTGCAGCGCCTGCCGCGCCCAGGTGCCGAAAAACATGTAGGAGAGCGCGAACAGCAACGAGTCACCCACGAACAGGTCACGCGTGCGGGCGCCGGCCGCGCCCACCACGGTCAGCGCGAACGCGTTCGCGCCGAACGACAACACCGAGTAGGCGTCTTCGAGCAGCCCGAAGAGCAGGCCGAGTCCCGCGGCGGTGCCCATACGCACCTCGCGAGCCGCCACCAGCAGCGCCACGGTGAGCAGGTCGGGGGCCACGGCGCCCAGGCTGAACCCCACGTGCAACACGAAGTGGAGCACGGCCAGCGCCGGCACGGCCCACACCATCCGGCGCCGGCTCACCGGCGCTCCTCCCCACCCGGGCCACCACCGGGCGCCCCACGTCGTGGACCCCGCCGCGCACCGCGCGCGGCGCTACCGGCCCGCACGCTGTCGGCCCCGGCCGCCAGCGTGTCGACGCCGAAGGCGGCCGCCACCGCACCCGGCTGACCTTCGGGGCCGAGCGCCACCAGGGCGTGAGTGGCGGCCGTGGGATCCACCGCCGGCCGCAGCCAGTAGCTGCGTAGCCATCCCGCTCGGGTTTCCGCCTCGCTGTCGACCACCCCGATGGGCACACCGCGTGGAAACACGCCGCCCAGGCCGCTCGTCACGATCAGCGTGCCCGGCTCGAGCCGCTGATGGAACGGCACCCCGTCCAGCAGCAGCCGCTCGAGGTCGCCGAACACGCGCTGGCGCGCCTCCACGAAGCCGGTGACCGAGCCGTCCAGCGTCATCGCCGACGCCCGGAAGTCGGGGTGGCTCCAGTCGATGCCGGTTGCGCTGCGTGGATGCACCTCGCGCACGACACCCAGCAAGCCATGCTGCGTGATGACCGGCGCGTTGACGTGGATCCCCTGCTCGGCGCCCACGTCGAGCAGGAAGCTCGACTCGGAACCCGTGGTGCCCGAGCGCAGCACGCTGGCGGGCTGGTACGCCGTGCGCATGCGGGCGCCCAGACCCACCGCGGCGCGCAACTGCTCGTTCTCGAGCGCCAGCGTGCGCTGGTTGGCGACGATTGCGGTGAGCGAGTCGAGGCGCGCCTGCAGCGCCTCGGTCGTGGCCGCGTGCACCCGGGCGCGCGCGATCCCCTCCTGGACGAGCACGAACGGGCGCAACAGCGTGGCGCGCAGCGCCGCGGCCGTGCGCTGCTGAGCTCCGTCGGGCAGCGAAAGCACGACGATGGAGACCAGCACGAACAGGGCGGTCAGGTATCCCTGGGCGCCTCCGGAGCGTTCGTCGTTTTCGCTGGTGTAGCCCGCCATCCCCCGAGCCTCCCACCCGGACCGAGGCCGCCGTGATGGGCGTGCCGCTTCAGCTCGTCAGAACGGTCCGGTACTTCGGAATGTCGTCGAGGATCCGTCCGGCGCCCCGAACCACGCAGGTGAGCGGCTCTTCGTCGACGTGGATCGGCAGGTTCGTCTCGTGTGAGAGCAGCCGGTCGAGCCCGCGAATCAGCGCGCCGCCACCCGTCATGGTGATGCCGCGGTCGACGATGTCGCTCGACAGCTCGGGCGGCGTGATCTCGAGTGCCCTGCGCACCGCTTCGACGATCGCCTGAATCGGCTCCTGGATGCACTCGCGGATCTCCTGGGAGTGCACGGTCACGGTCTTGGGGATGCCGCTCACCAGATCGCGGCCCTTGACCTCCATCTCGCGCTCTTCCCCGAAGTCGAAGGCGGACCCGATCTGGATCTTGATCGCCTCGGCCGTCGGCTCGCCGATGAGCAGGTTGTAGTTCTTGCGCAGGAAGGTCACGATCGCCAGGTCGAGCTCGTCTCCTCCCACCCGGATCGACGTGTTCGAGACGATCCCCGAGAGGGCGATGACCGCGATCTCGGTCGTGCCGCCGCCGATGTCGATGACCATGTTGCCGGTCGGCGTCTCGACGGGCAGCCCCACCCCGATGGCCGCCGCCATCGGCTCGTCCACCATGTACACGGCCTTGGCCCCGGCGGCCATGGCCGACGAGCGCACGGCCCGGCGCTCGAGCTCGGTGATCCCCGACGGCACGCCCACGACCACGCGGGGCTTCATGCGGAAGATGCGTTTGGCCGTCACCTGCTTGAGAAAGTGCCGCAGCATCATCTCGGTGACGTCGACGTCGGCGATCACCCCGTCCTTCAGGGGCCGCACCGCCTCGATGCCCTCGGGAGTGCGGCCGAGCATGCGCTTGGCCTCGAGGCCGATGCCCATGATGCGTCCGCTCGAACGGTCCATGGCCACCACGGACGGCTCGTTCAGGACGATTCCCTCGCCCTTCACGTACACGAGGGTGTTGGCCGTCCCCAGATCGACGGCGATGTCGTTGACCGGGACCAACCGCCCCGAGTTCAGCCAGCGCGCGAGCGTCACAACTCCATACCTCTCCACTGGACCGGTCGGGCGGCCGGCCGAGCGACGGATCGAATGTCCAGGGAGGCGTCCTGCGTCACCCCGACGCGAAGACCCGGGATCATACGTTTCCGGCTTCGGCCCGGCAAGCGCAGGACCGCCAAATCGTTGCTCGTGGTGAGCTTGCGCTCCCTCACCTCATCGGGATCCCGTGCTCCCGAACCCCCCTTCACCCCGGGCCGTCGCCGACACCCGGTCGGTCTCTTCGACCCGCGGCGCGGCGAAGCGCTGGAACACGAGCTGCGCGATACGGTCACCGCGGGCGATGCGCACGGGATCGCGACCCGTGTTCTGCAGGATGACCCGCAGCTCCCCGCGGTAATCGGGGTCGATCGTGCCCGGAGCGTTCGGCATCGTGATGCCGTGGCGCAGCGCCAGGCCGGAACGAGGCCGTACCTGGCACTCCATGCCCTCGGGCAACTCCATGACCAGGCCGGTCGCCACCAGACGGATCTCACCGGGAGCCAGCTCGAAGTCCGGCTCGGCCGAGCGGATGTCGTAGCCCGCGGCGTGGGGCGTGGCCCGCTCGGGCAGCGGCAGATCGGGATTGCTCTCCAGCCGCCGGAAACGGACGACGTCGGAGCCCGGCCCCTGCTGCACTACCCGGCCCTCAGCCGGCGAGGAAGGGCTCGACGTCGTGACACTCGAGGCCGAAGGCCTCGGCCACGCCCGGATACGTCACCTTCCCGTCCACCATATTGACGCCCAGCGCGAGCGCGCGGTCCTCGCGACAGGCCGCCTTCCAGCCCCTCCCCGCCAGCCTGAGCGCGTAGGGCAGCGTCGCGTTGGTGAGCGCGAGCGTGCTGGTGCGAGGCACACCGCCCGGCATGTTGGCCACCGCGTAGTGGATGACGTCGTGGACCGTGTAGATCGGGTCGTCGTGTGTGGTCGGACGGATCGTCTCGACGCAGCCGCCCTGATCCACCGCCACGTCCACGATCACCGAACCCGGACGCATCGTCTTGAGGTCGTCCTCGACGATCAGGTGGGGTGCCTTCGCCCCGTGCAGCAGCACGGCACCGATCACCAGGTCGGCGTTCTCGATCTGCTTGCGGATGGCGTAGCGGGTGGAGTAGAGCAGGTTCACGTTCGCCGGCAGCACGTCCTCGAGGTAGCGCAGCCGGGGAAGCGAGACGTCGAGGATCGACACCCTCGCACCCAGGCCCGCGGCCATCTTGGCGGCGTTCGTTCCCACGACACCACCGCCGAGGATCACCACCTTTCCGGGGAGCACGCCGGGTACTCCGCCCAGCAGAACACCCGCTCCGCCGGAGTGGCGCTCCAGGTACTTGGCGCCCTCCTGCACCGCCATACGCCCCGCCACCTCCGACATGGGCGTGAGCAGCGGAAGCTCGCCGCTGGGCAGCTCGACGGTCTCGTAGGCGATCGCCACCGCACCCGAATCCATGAGCGCGCGGGTGAGCGCCTCGGAGGCCGCGAAGTGGAAGTACGTGAAGAGCACCTGACCCGCTCGAATACGGGGCCACTCGGGCTCGATGGGCTCCTTGACCTTCAGGATCATCTCGGCCCGGGCCCAGACTTCGTCCGCCGTCTCGACCACTTCCGCGCCCGCCTTCTGGTAGAAGTCGTCGGTGAACCCGGCGCCCAGCCCGGCGCCTGCTTCGATCACCAGCTGGTGGCCCGCCTGCACGAGCGCCTCCGCCCCGGCCGGGGTGAGCGCCACGCGGTATTCCTCGCGCTTGATCTCCTTCGGAACGCCGATGAGCATGCTCTGATCCGCTGAATGTCGTGTTCGTGAACGGAAACGGCCCGGTCCCGCCCGGGCCGTAGGGGGGGTGTTCCGGCGACGGGACTATACCGAAAACGCCCCCGGCGGTCGAGGCCTTACGGGCCCAGCGAAAGGGCCACCTGGCGCTCCGGCGGAAGGAACTCGGCGGCGGCCGCCACGACGGCGTCGGCATCGACGGCATCGACCCGTTCCAGCACCTGGTCCAGCGTCCGGTAGGGCTCCTCGTGCAAGGCGTAGTGCGCCAGACGGTGCAGTCGCCCGGAAGTGGATTCCATCCCCAGGATGACCTCTCCCTTCACCTGCTCGCGTACGCGGGCCAACTCGTCGGCCGGCAGCCCGTGCTCGGCCGCGCGCCGCAGCTCGTCGAGCGCGGCCTGCACGGCCCGCCCTTCACTCTCGGGCCGGGTGCCCAGGTAGATCCCTGTGAAGCCGGCCCGCCGGTAGAACGACTGCACCGTATGGACGGCGTAGGCGAGGCCGAGCTTCTCTCGCACCTGCTGGAACAGCCGTGAGCTCATCCCCCCGCCGAGCGCCGTGGCCAGGAGCACGAGCGGCAGCCGCCGCACGTCGCCGTGGGGCACTCCGAGTGTGCCGATCACCACATGGCACTGCTGCGTGGGCCGCGATACGCGCTCGCTCCCGGGTACGAGCCGGGGCGCCGGCGGGACGGGTGTCGCCTCGCACCCCGCCGGCACGTCACCGAACAGTTGCCGCACGCGCGCGAGCACGTCGTCGGGGTCGAGGTGACCGGCTACACACACGATCATGCGCCGTCCCACGTAGGCCTCGGCGTGCAGCGCCCGCAGGTCGTCTGCCGTGATGGCCCGGACGGTGTCGGGTGTGCCCAGAATGCGATGGCCGTAGGGGTGTCCGGCCCACAGGCGCTCGCCGTGGAGCTCGAAGACCAGGTCGTCGGGCGTGTCGTCGACCATGGCGATCTCTTCGAGCACGACCTCGCGCTCGAGGTCCAGGTCCTCGGCCCGGAGCAGCGGCCTCCGCACCAGGTCGGCCAGCACGTCGAGCGCCTCGTCCAGGTGGCGATCGAGCACCCGCGCCGTGAAGCCCGTGCTCTCACGGGTCGTGTAGGCGTCGAGGCTCCCGCCGAGCGACTCGAGCGAGAGCGCGATATCGTGGGCGCTGCGCCGCTCGGTACCCTTGAACACCATGTGCTCCAGCAGATGGCTGCCGCCCATGCGCTCGGGAGCCTCGTGCGCGGCGCCCTGCCGCACCCATACCCCCGCGGCGACGGACCGCACACCGGGAATGGGCTCGAGGAGCACCTCGATGCCGTTCTCGAGGCGGGTACGCGTCACCCCCTCCCACGGGCGTGACACTGCCGGCTCGCTACCGTAAGAG
>RFGQ01000143.1 GCA_003695865.1 Gemmatimonadota bacterium
CCCGAGCCCATGGCGAACACGCGCTCCGCCCGACGTAGCTGGTGCGCGAGCGGCTGGCGTCCCTTCCGGTTGCGAAGCACCAGGGTGAGCACGTGCGGCACGACCGCCGCGACCACACCGATCGTCGCCACGATGTGGACCACGTCCCACGCGTAGGAAATGCGCCGGCCGAACGCCGCCTGCGCCGTGAGCACCACGCCCGAAACCGCCGCTACGACCGTCGCCCCCATCGAGAAGTAGCCCGTGAGCTTGACGTGCGTGAGCCGCGCCTGGCGGTACGTGCGCCAGTGCCGGAGCTGGTAGAGCCCGTACGGTACCAGGAAGACCAGGCCCACCGCGCCGTGCACGAGCACGCCCACCTGGTTCCACACCGCGAAGGGCCCCAGCCAGGCCAGCAGCCCCGTGAGGGTCTCGAACACCAGCAGTCCGCAGACGAACATCGCGGACGCGCGCCGCCACTCGGCGACGCGATCGCTCATACGTGGAGCGGCCATAGACACTCCTTCGGGGATCGTGGGGGGCGTCGTCCCTTCGGGCGATCCCGCTCCGTGCTTCATCGATACCGTGAAGCTCCCCACGCCTCCAGGGGGAGAAGCCCGACACGTGCGTAGGGAAATCCCCTACACGTGAGCGGGTCTCCGCACCACGCCCGCGAGCCTCCGTCCCGCGCCCCCTCTCCCCCGGGCCTGTAACCGCCCGGCTGCCTTCGGTATTCTAGAGCGGTCGTCCGGTCCTGCCCGCCGTGGCGGCACCTGCCGACCCATCGCAGCGACGAACACCTACGCTCGGGAGCGACGTACCCGTGGCCGACACCATCCGCGATCCGTTCGGGGCGCGGGCGAGCATCGACCTCGCCGAGGGCCCCACGACCTTCTACCGCCTTCCCGCGCTCGAAGAGGCGGGGCTCGTCTCTCTCGACCGGCTGCCGTTCTCCATCCGCGTGCTGCTCGAAAACGCCGTCCGTCACGCCGGAGGCGGCTACGTGAGCGAGGACCACGTGCGTGCCGTCGCCGCCTGGAGCCCCACGAACGCCGGTGCCGACGTGCCGTTCATGCCGACCCGGGTGGTGCTGCAGGACTTCACGGGCGTACCCGCGGTCGTGGACCTGGCCGCCATGCGCGACGGGCTGCGCGGCCTGGGCGGCGATCCCGCCCGCATCAACCCGGTGGTGCCCGCCGACCTGGTCATCGACCACTCCGTGCAGGTCGACTTCTTCGGTTCGCCCGAGGCCTACCGGCTGAACGTCGAGAAGGAATACGAGCGCAACCGCGAGCGCTACCAGCTCCTGCGCTGGGCACAGCACGCGTTCGAAAACTTCCGGGTCGTGCCACCGGGCACGGGCATCGTGCACCAGGTCAACCTCGAGTACCTGGCCTCGGTCGTGCACCGGCGCGAGGAGGACGGCGTATGGGTCGCCTACCCCGATACGCTGGTGGGGACCGACTCACACACCACGATGATCAACGGGCTCGGCGTGGTCGGCTGGGGCGTGGGCGGCATCGAGGCCGAGGCCGTGCTCACGGGCCAGCCCTACTACATGCTGCTGCCCGAGGTGGTGGGCGTGAAGCTCACCGGTGAGCTGCCCGAGGGCGCCACGGCCACCGACCTGGTGCTGCGCGTGACCGAGTTGCTGCGCGCCCACGGCGTGGTGGGACGGTTCGTGGAGTACTTCGGGCAGGGGCTGTCGCGCCTCTCGCTCCCCGACCGCGCCACGCTGGCCAACATGTCGCCGGAGTACGGCGCGACGATCGGCTTCTTCCCGGTCGACGCCCAGACGCTCGCCTATCTGCGCGGCACGGGCCGCGACGAGGCGCTCGTGGAACGCGTCGAGCGGATCTCGCGCGAGCAGGGGCTGTTCCGCACCGACGACACCCCCGACCCGGAATACACCAGCGTCGTCGAGCTCGACCTCTCGACGGTGGAACCGAGCGTCGCCGGCCCCAAGCGTCCCCAGGACCGCATCGTGCTCGAGCAGCTTCCCGAAGCGTTCCGCCGTGACCTGCCCTCGCTCGTGCCCGCCGGGGCATCGGTCAACGGCGCGGGGCCGCGCACGGTCGAGGTGGACCTCGACGGGCAGCGCGTCGAGATCGGCGACGGGAGCGTCGTCATCGCGGCCATCACGTCGTGCACGAACACGTCGAACCCGTCGGTCATGGTCGGGGCCGGACTCGTGGCCAAGAAGGCCGTCGAGCGCGGCCTCGACGTGAAGCCCTGGGTGAAGACGAGCATGGCGCCGGGCTCGCAGGTGGTGACCGACTACCTCGAGACGTCGGGCCTCATGCCGTATTTGGACCGGCTGCGCTTCGACGTGGTGGGCTACGGCTGCACCACCTGCATCGGAAACTCCGGCCCCCTGCCCGAGCCGATCGGCGAGGCGGTCAAGCGTGAAGGGCTGGTGGTGGCTTCGGTGCTGTCGGGGAACCGCAACTTCGAGGCGCGCATCCACCCCAACGTGCGCGCCAACTACCTCGCGTCGCCCATGCTCGTGGTGGCCTACGCGCTGGCCGGCCGCGTCGACATCGACTTCCGCACGGAGCCCCTCGGGCACGACGCCGACGGACAGCCGGTGTTTCTGCGCGACATCTGGCCCTCGAGCGACGAGATCCGCCGCACGGTCGAGTCTGCGCTCAGTCCCGAGATGTACCGGAAGCGGTACGCCGAAGTGTTTCGCGGAGACGACCTCTGGCAGGCGCTGCCGCTGCCCGAGGACGACGACAACCTCTACGACTGGGACCCCTCGTCGACCTACATCCAGAACCCGCCCTTCTTCCGCGACATGGGCCTGGACGCCCCGCCGCTCTCCGACATCGTGGGCGCGCGGGTCCTGGGCGTGTTCGGCGACACGACGACCACCGATCACATCTCACCCGCCGGTGCGATTCCCAAGGATCAACCCGCGGGACGTTACCTACTCGAACACGGCGTGAAGCCCTGGGAGTTCAACACCTTCGGCTCCCGGCGCGGCAACCACGAAGTGATGATGCGCGGAACGTTCGCCAACGTGCGCATCCGCAACCTGCTGCTCGACGGCCGCGAGGGAGGGTACACGATCTACTTCCCGACCGGTGAGGAGATGTTCATCTACGACGCGGCCATGCGCTACCAGGAAGACGGCACGCCGCTCATTGTGCTCGCCGGGCGCGAGTACGGGACGGGAAGCTCGAGGGACTGGGCGGCCAAGGGCACGGCCCTGCTCGGCGTGAAGGCCGTCCTCGCCGAGAGCTACGAGCGCATCCACCGCAGCAACCTGGTCGGCATGGGCGTGCTGCCGCTTCAGTTCCGTGAGGGTGAGTCCCGCGCGTCGCTGGGCCTGAGCGGCCGCGAGACCTTCGACGTGCTCGGCGTGGCCGACGGCCTCGAACCCGGCGGCGAGGTCACGGTGGTCGCCCGTGGAGAGGATGGAGACGAGACGCGTTTTCAGGCGCTGGTGCGGCTCGATTCCGACGTCGACGTCGACTACTACCGCAACGGCGGCATCCTGCACACGGTGCTGCGGCGGATCGCCCGCGGAGAGATGTAGTGGCCCTGCGGGCCGTCACCGGGGTGCGGCGTCATCCGCCGCCCGTGGCGGCCCGCTCCCCCAACTCGTCGAGCCAGGCCACGGCCTCGGCTTCGTCCCGGAAGACCCGGAACTCCACCCTGGCCGCCTCGCTCAGGCCCGCGAACATGCGTGAGAGGCCGTAGTAGACGTCCGACCCCACGAGGAGCGCCGAACGCCCCGCAGTGAGCCGCGGTTCGATGCGGGCGGCGTACTGGGCGGCGATCGCCCTGACCTGCCGCCCATCGAGCGGGTCCAGCGCCGGGCGCACGTCCCACAGCCGCCCATAGGTGGGGTCGAACTCGGGGTTCTCCAGGGCGGCCTCGAACACCTCGATGAAGTCGGCCACGGTGAGGGTCGTGGACGCCGTGAACGTCACCCGGCGGGCGGCGTGATCGACGCGGTAGGTGAAGCTCATGGCTCGGGTCCGGCCCGGGTGGCACTGCGGCGGGCGCCACTCCCACAATGAGGCCGTCGGGCCGAGGGCGCCAGACGGCCGGCAAGCTCCTGGCACGGGGGGCCACGGCCGAGGCCCCGCCCGAGCTCAGGGGTCCGGCTGATCCGCCCGCGGCGGTCCCAGTACTTCGGCCAGCACCACGGCCCGCCGGAGCTCGTCCCGCCCGGAGCTTCGCAGGGCGCGCACAAGCGCCCCCGGCCCGCCGCGGCGCGGCGGCTGCGCCGCCCGCCGGCGAGTGACGCGGGGCGCCTCTTCCCCCGGCACACCGACCCGGTAGGCGTCGAGCTCGACCACCTCCCCGGCCTGCGCCGCCTCCTCGGCACCGTCTTCCTCGTCGTAGTACCACCGTGCGGCCTCGGCGGGTGAGGGCGAGGGCGAGGGCTCGACGCGCGCGGGAGGCCCCGAACGCTCCGCCGAGGCCCCCGGCCCCGCACGCCCGCGGGCCAGCGCCTCGATCTCGTCCCAGACGTCGGCCGGGATCATCCCCTCCGACGTGAGGAGATCGTCCGCGGCTTCGTCCTCCTGTGGCCCCGGAAGCCGCGCACGTCCGGGGGTGGTGTCGGGGCCGCCGCCGCCCGGAGGCCGTCCGCGGCGCCCGCCGCCCTTGCGGCGCTGCTGGTTCTCGAGGATCGCGAAGATCACGAACATCGCGACCGCGATCAGCTGGATCAGACCGTCCACGGGCGCCTCACGAGTCGGTCAGATCGCCGTCGACCGTGTCCTCGCCGCCGGCGATGGCCTTCCGCATGGCGGTGTCGGCCTGCACGTTGCGGTAGCGAACGTAGTCCATCACGCCCAGGTTGCCGTTGCGGAACGCCTCGGCGAGGGCCAGAGGCACCTCCGCCTCGGCCTTCACGACCGCCGCCCGCATCTCCTGCACCCGGGCCTTCATCTCCTGCTCCAGGGCCACCGCCATGGCGCGCCGCTCCTCGGCGCGGGCCTGGGCGACTTTCTTGTCCGCCTCGGCCTGGTCGGTCTGCAGGTTCGCGCCGATGTTCTTGCCCACGTCGACGTCGGCGATGTCGATGGAGAGGATCTCGAACGCCGTGCCCGAGTCGAGCCCCTTCTGCAGCACGGTCTTCGAGATGAAGTCGGGGTTCTCGAGCACCGCCTTGTGGGTGTCGGCCGAACCGATCGACGACACGATACCCTCGCCGACCCGCGCGAGGATCGTCTCCTCGCCCGCACCGCCCACCAGGCGGTTGATGTTGGCGCGCACGGTGACGCGCGCCTGCGCGATGAGCTGAATGCCGTCCTTGGCCATCGCCGCCACCTTGGGCGTGTTGATGACCTTGGGGTTCACCGACACCTGCACGGCCTCGAAGACGTCGCGCCCCGCCAGGTCGATCGCGGCGGCCTGCTTGAACGTGAGGTCGATGTTGGCCTTGTCGGCCGAGATCAGCGCGCCCACCACGCGGTCGACCCGGCCTCCGGCCAGGTAGTGCGCCTCGAGCTGGTTGATGTCGAGCGCCAGACCGGCCTTGGTCGCCGTGATGAGCGGACGCACGACGGCGGGAGGACTCACCTTGCGGAGCCGCATGCCGATCAGCGTGCCGATGCCGACGCGCACACCGGCGGAGAGCGCCTCGATCCACAGGCGAACGGGCACGGCCCACAGCAGGACCATGATGAAGACGAGGGCGGCGAGCAGCAGGAGCGCGCTCCCCGCGGCGAACTGTTCACTCATCGGTCGTCATCCTCGGACGGAGGGAGTTCGGATTCGCCCGACGCCGGTCGTTCGGCGGCCGGGGCGTCGGTATCGGTGTCGGTGTCGGCCGCCGCGGTCGGGGCGGGCGGTTCCCCGGTCCGGCTCTTCGCGGCCGCGGCGCGCCCGCCATCTCCGGCGTCGAGCGCGACCCGCTCGATCGGACGCACCACGTGCCGGTAGCCTTCGGCGCTGATGATGCGCACCGGCGTGCCCTCTTCGATCCACTCGGCCTCGGAGACGATGTCGACCCGCTCGTCGCCGAACAGCCCGACGCCCGAGGGCCGCAGGTCGGTGATCGCCCGCCCTTCGCGGCCCACCAGGTCCTTGCGGGCGCGGGCCGATTCGTAGCCCGTCTCACGGGCGGTGGCGGCGTCCAGGAAGACCCCCGAGCGGTGCAGCCGTCCGCTGCGCGGCAGGTACTTGAGCAGCGCCCAACCGGCCAGGAGGATCAGCAGCAGCGTGGTGCTGAGTACCCCTCCCGCCGTTGCGATGTCGGTCATGGTCGGGAAGCTCCCCAGAAGACTCAGGTAGAGGCCCGCGAGGATCCCGCTGATACCCAGGATCCCGAGCAGGCCGAAGCCGGGAACGACGAATACCTCGGCGGCAAGCAGAACGAGACCGAGCCCGAAGAGCAGCAGGTCCTCCCAGCCCGCCAGGCCCAGAATCAGATGAGAGCCGAAGAACAGGGAGAGCGCAAGGACGCCGAGCGCACCCGAGAGTCCGAAGGTCGGCGTCTTGATCTCGACGAGAAGGCCGAGAAAGCCGATCGAGAGCAGGAAGGGCGCCACCGTGGGGTGCGAGAGGAAGCGCACGATCCGCTCGGCCCAGTTCACCTCGAGGTCCCGCACCTCCACGCCGGCCAGGTCGACGCGCTCGAGAAGGTCGGGCAGGTCCTCCACCACATCGGCGTAGCCCACCGCGACGGCCTCCTCGGTGGTGAGCGTGAGCAGCCGCCCCTCCTCCACCACCCCCGGCACCGCGAGCGACTCGTCGACCATGGCCTCGGCGATCCGGG
>RFGQ01000144.1 GCA_003695865.1 Gemmatimonadota bacterium
CCACCAGGCGGCGCGACTGTCTGTGGCTGCTCAACGCATTGGCCCTCGTACTTCTCACCGGGCCTAGATCCCGTACTGGCGGTGCGGGTATTGCGGCGAGGCCCGGCTAACTCTCGGAAAGAAAAACAGTTGCGTCCCCTCAGGCGGGGCGAGGCCCGTCGGGCTTGCTTGGCACGCTGAGGCCTCCTGGGACAATTTGTCAGGGCGGGGGCGCTGGGGCCTGGAGAGGGCGCACAGAGGAGAGGGTGGATGGGGCAGTGGACCTCGGAGAGAATGTGATTTTCGACCAACACAATCTCAGGAGGGCTGCCCCAGTGCCAGTATCGACCAATTCCGCCAGCGAGACCACCCCGAGCGCCGTAGAGGCCACGCTGGCCAGGCTCGGCGAGCGTCTGTGCGCGCTGCTCTGTACGGGAGTGGGTGAGGAGGGGTTCGAGGGGCTCGAGCGCAGCCTCACCGAGGCCTTCTGCGAGGCCCAGAGGGAGGTGACTGCCGAGGCGCTCGCCGGCCTCGATGAGGACGTGCCCTGCCTGTACATCGGCGGGCAGCGCTACCGCCGGGCGGTGCGCTCGAAGGGGCGGTACCTGACGGCGGCGGGCGCGGTGGAGGTCGAGCGCACGCTCTACCGCAGCGCGCGCTCTGCGCGCTCGGTGGCGGTGCTCGATGTACGGGCGGGGGTTGTGGCCGAGCTGTGGACGCCGCTCGCGGCGCGCCAGGGTGCGGCGCTGGTCGCCCACGTCACGCCCCAGGAGGCCGAGGGGCTGCTCGCCGAGCTCGGGCACATGCGCCCCTCGAAGAGCTCCCTGGACCGCCTGCCCAAGGTGCTGGGCGGCGCCTGGGAGGCCGAGCGCGAGGGCCTCGAGGCGCGGCTGCGCGCACAGACGCAGGTGCCCGAGCAGGCGGTCAGCATGGCCGTCTCCCTCGACGGGGTGATGGTGCCGATGAAGGAGGACCAGGGCGCCGGCCAGAGCGCAGAGGGAGGCGCCCACGCGCCCGGCAAGAAGAGCGTCTACCGCGAGGCGAGCTGCGCGACCCTGAGCTTCTTCGACGCCGAGGGCAAGCGCCTGTCCAGCGTGCGCATGGCGCGTATGCCCGAGGCGAAGAAGGCCACGCTCAAGGCCATGCTCGCCGCCGAGGTCCACGAGGCCCTGGGCCAGCGCCCCGAGCTGACCGTGGTCAAGCTCGCCGACGGGGCCAAGGACAACTGGACCTACCTCGACTCGGTGCTCCCTGCCGGCGAGTCGGTGCTCGACTTCTACCACGCCGCCGAGCAGCTCAGCGAGGCCTTCGATGCGGCCTACGGGCAGGGCTCGGCCAAGGCCGGCGAGTACATCACCAAGTATCGCCACATCCTGCGCCACGAGCCCGACGGGGCCAAGCGGGTCATCCGCGCCCTGCGCTACCAGCACCAAAGGCACCCGCGCAGCGAGCGTATCGCCCAGGTCCTGCAGTACTTCCGCAACAACCGCCACCGCATGCGCTACCACGAGATGAAGGCCCGCAACCTGCCCATCGGCTCCGGCGTGGTGGAGGCCGCCTGCAAGACCCTGGTCACCCAGCGCTTGAAGCGCTCGGGGATGCGTTGGCGTATCCCCGGCGGGCAGGCCATCCTCACCCTGCGCTCCTGGGCGCAGAGTGGGCGCTTCGAAAATGGTTGGGAGATCCTCGCCGAAGCCCGCGAACAAACCGTCGAGCTGCCGGAGAACGTCGTACCTCTGCGGGCCCGCCGGGGCCGCTGAGTGATCAGTATGAGACCTACACCCGTTCCAGGCCTGCCCATGGGCCTCCTTGGCGCGCTCGTAGCGGGCCGGCAAGCCCTGCGCCAGACGCCCCCGATCACCTAC
>RFGQ01000145.1 GCA_003695865.1 Gemmatimonadota bacterium
ACGTGGGAGCGCTCGTGCGCGTGGTCGACGGCCGCCTCGCGGGGGTGCGGGGTGTGGGGGGCGGGGCGCAGCGCTTCGAGGCTCCCTGGCCCGAGGGGGCCCTGCTGGGCGAGATGGCCGAGGCGGCGCTCTGGCTGCTCGACCTGCGCGTGGGCGGTGGCTTCGAGGCGACCACCGTCGAAGTGGACACCGGCCGGCCGGGCACGCTGGCCGTCGAGGTGCTGGGGCGCGAGTCTCTGACCGTCCCCGCCGGTACGTTCGAGGCGCTGCGTGTGCGGGTGCGCGGTCCGCGGGGTCCCCGCCTGCTGTGGCTGAGGGCGGCGTCGCCGCACATCACGCTGCGGGTGGTCACTCCCGGGCGGGCCGAATCGCTCGACCTCGTGGAGGGACCGCTCCCGCCCGGGAGCGGGGGGCCGTGATCTCGGTACTGCTGCCCGTGCGGGACGCCGAGGCGACGCTTCCCGCCTGCATCGCGTCGCTCGAGGCGCAGCGGCACGACGACTTCGAGGTGCTCGCCGTGGACGACGGGTCGCGGGACGGCAGCCGCGAGGTCTTGCATGCCTGGGCCGCGCGCGATCCCCGGGTGCGGGTGCTCACGGCCGATGGGCGTGGCATCGTGGCGGCGCTCGAAACGGCACGGGCGGCGGCCGGGCGACCGTACCTGGCCCGCATGGACGCCGACGACGTGGCCCATCCCGAGCGGTTCGCGCTTCAGCTTGCGTGCCTGGAGGCGGAGCCGGCGCTGGCGGGGTGCGGCTGCCACGTCCGTTACGTGCCGCCCGAGCGGGTGCGCGACGGCGCCCGCCGCTATCAGGCGTGGCTCAACGCGATCATCACCCCCGACGACGTGGCCCGCGAGATCTTCGTGGAATGCCCGCTTGCCCACCCGACGTTCTTCCTGAGAGCCGACGCGGTGGAGGCCGTGGGCGGCTACCGGGACCCGGGCTGGGCGGAGGACTACGACCTGGTGCTGCGTCTGTGGCGTGCGGGCCGCACGCTTGCCGTGGTGCCCAGCGTGCTGCTCGACTGGACGGAGCGGCCCGATCGTCTTTCGCGCACCGACCCTCGTTACGCGCCCGAGGCCTTTCGGCGCTGCAAGGTCCACCACCTGAGGCACACGCTGCTCGACGGCCGGAAGGGTCTCGTCGTGTGGGGTGCCGGACCCGTGGGCAAGGCGTTCGCGCGCGAGGCCCGGGCACAGGGCGTGCGGCTGCGGGCGTTCGTCGACATCGACCCCCGCAAGATCGGTCAGACCGTGTACGGCGTGCCCGTGCTCGGGCCCGAAGAGCTCCAGTCCGTCGAGGGCAGCCTGGTCGCGGCGGCGGTCGGCCGTGAGGGGGCCCGCGAAGAAATCCGCAGTGCGCTGAGCGGCGCCGGATGGTGCGAGGGTGTCGACTTCGTCGCCGTAGCCTGAGGTCGCTCGAACTCCCCCCGCCGGGCCGCCCCGACCGGAGCTTCGCGGGCGGGCGTCGGCATCTGACCGCGGCGCGGAACGGGCACGGAGAGGTTGCGCGCAGAGACCCTCGCCGGGGCCCGGGACAGACCGGCTCAGCCCCCCCCGCCCAGGGGCGCGTTCCACCCCCTCTGGACGCCCCTCCGGGGCGTTGCCGTGACCCCTCCTGAAACGTTATTTTTCAACGACTTAAGCCTGATTCACCCACCCTCCCACGGGGGCTCGTTGAAGCGCACGCTCGAGGTCCTTTCCGTCGCGATCTTTCTGGCCGGCGTCGAGCTCGCGACGGGTGGACTGTCGACGACGCTCGACCGCTTCATCGAGCAGTTCACGCTGGTCTTCGGAGAGCCCCCCGCCAGCGGCCGTGGCGTGGCCGGATTGCTGCTCACCTTCAGCGGCATCGCGCTCGGCTCGATCGCGCTGTGGGCGCACCGCGAACGCCGCGAACTGACCGAGACCACCGACTGCCCCCGCTGCGGTGCCCGCACCGAACGCATCAAACGGCGCAAGCGCCACCGCATCCTCGCCGCCCTGCTCGGCGAGGGACTCACGCGCCGGCGGTGTGCCGAGTGCGGCTGGGTGGGACTGACGCAGAAACCCTGATCGGACCCCATGGAACACAACGAGACCAACGGCGGCGGAGCGCGCGTCATCGAGCGACTGCTCGAAGACGAGATGCGCGAGTCGTTCATCGACTACTCGATGAGCGTGATCGTGCAGCGGGCCCTGCCCGACGTGCGCGACGGCCTCAAGCCGGTGCACCGCCGCATCCTCTATGCCATGCACGAGCTGGGGCTCACGCCGGGCCGCGCCTACAAGAAGAGCGCCACCGTGGTGGGCGACGTTCTGGGCAAGTACCACCCGCACGGCGACTCGGCGGTCTACGACTCGATGGTGCGCATGGTGCAGGACTTCTCGCTGCGCTATCCGCTGGTCGACGGCCAGGGGAACTTCGGGTCGGTGGACGGCGACTCGGCGGCCGCCTACCGCTACACCGAGGCGCGCCTGACGCCCATCGCCATGGAGATGCTGGCCGACATCGACAAGGACACGGTCGACTTCGTGCCGAACTTCGATGCGCGCCTGCAGGAGCCCACGGTGCTGCCGTCGAAGGTCCCGAACCTGCTGCTCAACGGCAGCACGGGGATCGCGGTGGGCATGGCGACCAACGTGCCGCCCCACAACCTGCGCGAGATCGTCGCCGCCGCGAAGGCGCTCATCGACGACCCCGACCTGCCCCAGGAGCAGCTCGAGGCGATCGTGACGGGTCCCGACTTCCCGACGGGCGCTTACATCTGCGGCCGCCGCGGCATCGTCGACGCCTACCGCACGGGTCGCGGGCGCATCGTGATGCGCGCCAGGGCCGAGATCGAGGAGTCGTCCGACGGGGACCGCATTCTCGTGACGGCGCTTCCGTTCATGGTCAACAAGTCGCGCCTCATCGAGCAGATCGCCCAGCTCGTGCGCGACAAGAAGATTCCCGAGATCCGGGGCATGCGCGACGAGTCGGACCGCGAGGGCATGCGCATCGTGCTGGAGTTGAAGCGCGACGCGGTCGCCTACGTGGTGCTCAACCGGCTCTACAAGCACACCCAGATGCAGACCACCTTCGGCGCCATCATGCTGGCGCTGGTCGGGGGCGTGCCGCGGGTGCTCACGCTGCGGCAGATGCTGCAGCACTTCATCGACCACCGCCACAACGTGGTCGTGCGCCGCACCGCGTTCGATCTGGCGAAGGCCGAGGATCGCGAGCACATCCTCGAAGGGCTCAAGATCGCCGTCGACAACATCGACGAGGTCATCAAGATCATCCGCGGCTCGCGCGACACCGACATCGCGTCGGAACGCCTGCAGGAGTCCTTCGGGCTCAGCGAGCGGCAGGCGAAGGCGATCCTCGATATGCGCCTGGCGCGCCTGACCGGCCTGGAGATGGAGAAGCTCGAGGCCGAGCTGGCCGAGGTGCGGGCGCGCATCGCCGAGCTGCGCGAGATCCTGGGCAGCCGCGAGCGGCGGATGCGCATCATCGCCGACGAACTCACCGAGATCGCCGAGAAGTACGGCGACGAGCGGCGCACCGAGATCATTGGGGACGTGTCGGGGCTCGACATGGAGGACCTGATCGCCGACGAGGAGGTGGTGATCACGGTCTCG
>RFGQ01000146.1 GCA_003695865.1 Gemmatimonadota bacterium
CTCGGAGCCCTCCTCCGCGGCCGGGGCCTCGGAAGCAGCACTCGCCTCGGCACCGTCCTCGGCCGCGCCCTCGTCCTTCTTGACCTGGGCGATCACCTCGGGCCGCAGGCGGCGCTTCTGGCGCGACGGACGGCGGCGCTTGCGATCGCGCTCCACGTCCTTGGTCTCGCCCGTCTCGGTCGAGTAGGTCGTGGCCTCGAGCTCCTCGACGCGCCGCAGCTCGTCTTCGGGCACTTCCTTGCGCGCGACCTCGATCGCCTCGGCGATCGCGCCGGTGATCAGGCTCACCGAGCGGATGGCGTCGTCGTTGCCCGGAATCGGGTAGTCGATCAGATCGGGATCGACGTTCGTGTCGGCGATGGCGATCACCGGAATCCCCAGCCGGTGCGCCTCGCGCACGGCGATGGCCTCGCGCTTGGCGTCGACCACGAACACGGCGCCCGGCAGACGCGTCATGTCCTTCACGCCCGCGAAGTACTTGTCGAGCTTGGCCCGCTCGCGCTCCAGCAGCAGCCGCTCCTTCTTCGTGTAGAACTCGAACGCGTTCTCCTCCTGACCGCGCTCCAGTTCCTTCAGCCTGCGGATCTGCTTCCGGATGGTCTGGAAGTTGGTGAGCATCCCTCCCAGCCACCGCTCGGTGACGTAAAAGGCGCCACAGCGCTGGGCCTCCTGCTCGATGATCGAACGGAGCTGGCGCTTGGTGCACACGAAGAGCACGCGCTCACCGCGCAGGACCACCTCGCGCACGGCCTGCTGGGCGCGCTGCAGGCGATCGAGCGTCTTTCTGAGATCGATGATGTGGATCCCGTTGCGCTCGGTGAAGATGAACCGGCGCATCTTCGGGTTCCACCGACGGGTCTGGTGTCCGAAGTGGACCCCAGCCTCGAGCAATTCGTTGAGGCCGACCTGCTTCATGCTGACTGTAACTCCGTGGGACCGATTACGTCCCGATCAGGATTGACGTATTCCAGCGATCAGCGCTTGCTGAACTGGAACCGCTTGCGCGCCTTGGGCCGCCCGGGCTTCTTGCGCTCCACCTTGCGCGGATCGCGGGTCAGCATCCCGTGCTGCCGCATCGTCGCGCGCAGATCCTCGTCATGCGCCACGAGCGCGCGCGCCAGGCCGTGACGCACCGCGTCGGCCTGGCCCGTGGGGCCACCCCCGGCCACGCGCACGAAGACGTCGAAGCTTCCCTCGACCTCGGCCACCTTGAGGGGCTCGGTCACGCGCAGCCGATGAGCCACGCGCGGGAAGTAGTCCTCGAGCGTGCGCCCGTTGATCGTCCACGTCCCCGAACCGGGCCGCAGGATCACCCGCGCGACGCTCGTCTTGCGACGTCCGACGGTCTGAATGGGAGAGTCGGCCATCGTCAAACCACCTCCAGGGGCTGCGGCCGCTGGCCGTCGTGCGGATGCTCGGCGCCCGCATACACCTTGAGCTTGCGCCGCATGTGGCGTCCGAGTGTGTTCTTGGGAAGCATTCCCTTCACCGCGAGCTCGATCACGCGCTCGGGGTGGCGCTCGATCATGCGCCGGAAGGGGATGTGCTTCTCGCCGCCCATGTAGCCGGAGTGGCGGAAGTAGGTCTTCTGGTCCGCCTTGTTGCCGGTCAGGGCGACCTTGGCGGCGTTGATCACGACCACGTGATCGCCCACGTCGAGGTGGGGCGTGTACGTGGGCTTGTGCTTGCCGCGAAGGATCCGCGCCACCTCGCTGGCCAGTCGCCCGAGGGGGATACCCTCGGCGTCGACCAGCCACCAGGCGCGCTCGATCTCGTTTGCTTTTGGCGTGTAGGTCTTCATTCCCGAGCCTGCCACGGGGCCTTGGTTACAGAGCTTTGAATGATATCCCAGGCCCCGAAGGGTGTCAACGCCGGTCGGTGGGGCGACCGAGGGCTGGAAGGGCGAGGCTTTCCGCGGTCTTTCGGGCGCCCCCATGGGGCGCGCCGGGCGCACGGGACGGGTTGCCGACGAGCGCGCCTCCCGGGGGGCCGTTTCGGGGCCCTCCGTCGGCACGAGCCGAGCCTACTTGAAGTAGGTCTCGAGGAAACGGGCGCGCGAGGCGTGGCGCAGGCGTTGTAGCGCCTTTTCCTTGATCTGGCGCACCCGCTCTCGCGTGATGTTGAGCAGGCTGCCGATCTCTTCGAGCGTCATCGCCTCCTGATCGTCCAGGCCGAAGTAGAGACGCAGGATCTTGGCCTCACGCTCCTTCAGGGTCGACAGCGCCTCTTCGATGGAGTGCTTGAGCGCGTGCTCGTAGACCTCGTCCTCGGGGCCCGGCGAGAACTGATCCGGCAGATAGTCGAGCAGACGGTTGTCTTCACCCGGAGTGATGGGAGCGTCGAGCGACAGGTGCGACTGCGAGATCGCCAGCGTACGCTCGACCTCCTCTTCGGAGATGTCGAGGTCCTCGGCGATCTCCTCGACCGTCGGCTCGCGGCCCAGTTCCTGGAGAAGCGCCGAACTGCGCCGCCCGATGCGGTGAAGCGCGCCCGCGCGGTTGAGCGGCACCCGCACGATGCGGCTCTGCTCGGCCAGCGCCTGCAGGATCGCCTGGCGGATCCACCACACCGCGTAGCTGATGAACTTGATGCCCTTCGTCTCGTCGAACTTATGGGCCGCGCGGATGAGGCCCAGGTTCCCCTCGTTGATCAGGTCGGAGAGCGGCACGCCCTGATTCTGGTACTTCTTGGCCACCGACACGACGAAGCGCAGGTTCGAGCGCACGAGCGTGTTGAGCGCCTCCTCGTCGCCCTTGCGGATCCTCTGGGCCAGACGCACCTCGTCTTCGCGCCCGATCAGGGGATAGGCGCTGATCTCCTTGAGATACTGGTCGAGGGACCCCTCCCTGAAGCGCTCTTTGCGGGAGGGGAAGCTCATCGCTGCGACCGGCTGCGAGGAACCATGAATCGGCCTTGGTGAGGGGCACCCACGCCGTCCCCCACGGGCGTCGCCGGGGGTCGGCGCGCGTTTCCCGGGGTTCGGGCAGGGGACATGATCGGGTGCGGGAGCGCCTCGCGCAACTCCGGGCGGACGAACCCGACTTCAGCGGATCGCGTGGCCCAGGCGGCTCCAGCGGATGCTACGGAGCCAGGACAGCGGCAGCGAGTCGGACGGCTCGAAGGAGTAGTAGACGAACCACGGCCGACCCCGGATCGCGTCGCGCGACACGAACCCGAAGTACCGCGAGTCTTCGCTGTTGTCCCGGTTGTCGCCGAGCATGAAGTACCGCCCCTCGGGGACGACGAGCGGTCCCCAGTTGTCTCGCGAGGCCCGGCGCAGCCGGCGACGGCCCCGCTCGGCCCGCGTGCCGGCGATGAGGTGTCCCTGCTGCCACTGCATGCGAGGGTGGATCGCGTCGGCCCCCGACCGGTCGAGGTGCTGCACGTAGGGTTCGTCCAGGGCCACGCCGTTCACGATCAGCACCTTGTCGCGCATCTCGAGCGTATCGCCCGGCAGTCCGACGAGCCGCTTCACGTAGTTCTTTTCGGGCTCGTGGGGCGGGTGAAACACGACCACGTCGCCGCGGGCGGGCTCCCGGATCCCAGGAACGTGCAGGCCCAGTCCCGGAATCGTCGTGCCGTAGGCCAGCTTGTTGACGAGCAGGAAGTCTCCGACGAGGAGGGTTCCCTCCATCGAAGCGGTGGGGATCTTGAAGGCTTCGACGACGAAGACCCGGATGACCACGAAGAGGGTGACCACGAACGCGATGACCCGCATCCATTCCCACAACACGCGACCCGTCGCGGGTCCCTTGCGCGCGACGGGCCCGCTCTGCGGGCGTTCCCGCCCGGCCTCCGCCGGGGCCTCGGAACCGGGCCCAGGACTGTCGGGGTGCTGTTCGCTCATGGCTCGGGTCCTCTTCCCCCACCGACCCCCCCGGGGTAGGCCGCGCCCGCCCCGCGTGGTTCTCGGCAATACACGACGGTCGGGGGCCCGTTCCAGGCGCCCGGGGGACGCACGCAGCGCCCCCCGGGGCCCGTCCGATCAGTAATTGTCGATCTGGGCGCGCTGCAAGGTTCCCGAATAGTCCAGGTAGCAGACCTTGGTCTCGGAGTAGAACTCGTAGACCTCCCAGCCGCCCTCCCGGTGCCCGTTGCCGGTCTCCTTGACCCCGCCGAACGGCAGGTGCGCCTCCGCGCCGATCGTGGGCGCGTTCACGTAGGTGATGCCGTTGTCGAGCTCCTGAAAAGCCCGGAACGCCAGACGCACGTCGTTGGTGTAGACGGCGGACGAAAGGCCGTAGCGGACCTCGTTGTTCACCCGGACGGCCTCGTCGAAGTCGTCGACGGTGATGATGCTCAGCACCGGCCCGAAGATCTCCTCGCACGCCATCCGTGAACCGGGCTGCACGCCGCGGAAGATCGTGGGCTGGAAGAAGTACCCCTCGTCCAGACCGGGGCCCGAGGCGCGCGCGCCACCGCAGAGCAGTTCCCATCCCTCGTCGCGGGCCACCTGCATGTACGACTCGACCTTGTCGAGTGCGGCCTGGTTGATGAGCGGCCCGACCTCGGTCTCGGCTTCGAGCCCGTCCCCCAACCTGAGTGCGCTCGCCCGCTCCACGAGCCGATCCACGAACGCCGCATCGACGTCCTTGTGGAGGATCAGCCGGGAGGTGGCCGTGCAGCGCTGGCCGGTAGTGCCGAAAGCGCCCCACAGGACACCGTCGAGCGCCAGCTCGAGGTCGGCGTCGGGCATCACGATCTGCGCATTCTTCCCACCCATTTCGAGCGACAGGCGCTTGTGCATCCGCCCGCACACCTCACCGATCCGGCGCCCCGTCTCGGTACTGCCCGTGAACGAGATCACGGGCACGTCCGGGTGCTCGACCAGCGGCGCCCCGACCTCTTCGCCGAAGCCGTGAACGAGCTGCACCGCCTCGGGGTGGACACCGGCCTCGAGCAGGATCTCGACGAAGAGGGTGGCCGTGTGCGGCACGTCCTCCCCCGGCTTGAACACCACGCTGTTCCCGCACAGCAGCGCCGGGAAGATCTTCCAGGTGGGGATCGCCATGGGGAAGTTGAACGGCGTGATGATCCCGCATACGCCGATGGGGCGCCGATAGGTCATGGCCCACTTGTCGGGCAGCTCCGAAGGCACCACGTGGCCGAAGAGCCGGCGCCCCTCGGTGCCGGCGTAGTAGGCCGTGTCGATCCCCTCCTGCACGTCGCCCCGGGTCTCGAGCAGCACCTTGCCCATCTCGCGCGTGGCCGCGCGGGCGATCTCTTCCTTACGCTCGCTCATGAGGTCGCCGGCACGGCGCATGATCGAGCCCCGTTCCGGCGCCGGCACCCGGCTCCAGGCCTCGAAGCCCCGCCGCGCCGAGCGGACGGCGCGCTCCACGTCCTCCGCTCCGGAACGCGGAAAGAGCCCGATCAGGTCGGACGGGCGGGCCGGGTTACGGTTTTCGAAGGTCTCGCCGGAAGCGGCTTCGACCCACTCGCCGGCGATGTAGTTCTTGAAGGTCTCAGGCATTCAATCACCTCGACTGGATGTCGATGTTTGGAAGACCGGGGTTCGGTGGCCACGCGGCCCAGGTGCGCGCGGCCCGCGCCGCGGCCCCTCCAGGGAGGCCTCGGAGCCGACGACCGGAAAAGGTAGTCGCACGGGGAACCTTCCGCACCGGGGACCCCGGGCCTTAGTGTGGGCGGACGGCCCGACCCGGCCCCCTCGAAGACCTAGTGCGGGACGACGTGAAGCATGGCACGACGCGCGAGCCCCCTCTCGTTTCTGGTAGTGGTGCTTCTGATGGCGGTGGCCTTCAGCGCGCTGCGGCGGCACCTGCCCGCCGGCGGGGCCGCTCCCGCCACGGACACCGGCCTGCCGTGCTGGGAGTCGGCCGAGGGCTGCCCCGACGATCAGGCGCTCGTCGAGGGGCCCGGCCGACGCCCGGCGGACGTCGTCCTGGCCGCCGTGGACGTGTGTCGCGACGTGGGCTACCTGTGCGCCGATGTCGAGCGCGACGGGTCGCTTCGGTTGCTCCGCTGGCCCGACGGCACGCGGGAGCTGCGGGTGCTCGTGCCGCTCCCCGACGAGCCGGACCGCACCTACGCACGCGCGCTGCAGCGAGCCGCCGTGCGAGGGATCCAGGCGTGGCAGGGCAAGCCTTTCGCGCTGCGCATCGAGACCCGCGAGCGCGGCACGCCCGACATCCGGGTCTCGTGGACCACCTCGCTCGGCAACAACCAGCTGGGGCTCACCCGGACGCGTTGGCAGGCGCAGGGCGACCGCATCACGTTTTCGGTACCCGGCCTGTACCTGGCCACGCGCAGCCCGAGCAACCCGTCCCGGCGGCTGGACGCCCGCCAGGTGGCGCTGACGGCCGCCCACGAAATGGGCCACGCCCTGGGCCTGCCCCACAGTGACCGCCCCAGCGACGTGATGTACCCCACCAACACCGCGAACGCCCTCTCGGCGAGGGACTATCGCACGATGGAGGCGGTGTACAGGCTGCCGAACGGCGCGGAGATCCGCCGGGACGCACCCGAGACAGGGCGTCGCTGACCCGGCCGGCGGGCCGACCGGTCAGCGGCGCGGCGCGCCCGAAGGGACCGGAGCGCCGGGGCCGGCACCCGCCCCGCCGACGAAGCCGGGGCCGGGGCCCGGTCAGCCCTCGCGCACCAGCCCGTAGCGTTCGATCTTCTTGTAGAGGTTCGAGCGCGGCATGCCGATACGGCGCGCCGTCTCGCTCACGTTCCAGTCGTTCTCGCGGAGCTTGTGCAGCAGGTACGCCTGCTCGGCCTTCTCCTTGAACTCCTGGAAGCTCTCGACCGAGAGCAGGTCCCCGCCGAGGCCGCCGCCCCCGCCCTGCCCCGACACGAGCAGGTCCACGTCCTGCGCGCGGATCGGGTCTCCGGAGGCGAGGATCAGCAGGCGCTCGACGGTGTTGCGCAGCTCGCGCACGTTGCCGGGCCAGTCCAGCCGCTGCAGGCGCGCGAGCGCCGCGTCTTCGAAGCGCCGCGGCGGTACCCGGTCGTTGCGCACGGCGAGTTCGACGAAGTGCGCCACAAGCGCGGGAATGTCTTCGCGGCGCTCGCGCAGCGGGGGCACGTGAATCGGCACGACGTTCAGCCGGTAGAACAGATCCTCGCGGAAGCGGCCCGCCTCGATCTCGGCCGAAAGGTCCTTGTTCGTCGCCGCCACCACGCGCACGTCCACGCTCACCGCCTCGGTCCCACCCACGCGGGTCACCACGCCCTCTTCGAGCGCACGCAACACTTTGGCCTGCGCGGCCGGCGACATGTCACCGACCTCGTCGAGGAAGAGCGTGCCTCCGTCGGCCTGCTCGAAGCGCCCCGCCCGGTCCCGCACGGCGCCGGTGAACGACCCCTTCATGTGCCCGAACAGCTCGGACTCGATCAGCTCCGAGGGGATGGCGGCGCAGTTGACCTCGACGAAGGGGCCCTCCCGCCGCTCCGAAATCCGGTGGATGGCCCGCGCCACCAGCTCTTTACCGGTGCCGTTCTCTCCGGTGATGAGCACGCGCGCGTCGGTGGGTGCCACTCGTTCGATACGCTCGAGCACGGCGCGGATGCCCGGTGACTCCCCGACGATGCGGTGGCGCGCCTCGATCTCGTCACTGAGTCGCTGAACCTGGGCGGAGAGCCCCCGCACCTCGAGCGCGTTGCGCAGGGTCACGAGCAGGCGGTCGGTGTCGAGCGGCTTCTCGAGGAAGTCGAACGCACCGGCCCGCGTCGCCTCGACCGCCGTGTCGATCGTGCCGTGCCCGCTGATCATGACCACGACCGCAAGAGGATCGCGCTCCCGGATGCGCGACAGCACCTCGAGCCCGTCCATCCCCGGCATCTTCACGTCGAGGAACGTCACGTCTGGCCCGAAGGCCGCGTAGGCGTCGAGCGCGTCGGGCCCGTCCTCGGCCGCGCGCACCTCGTGATCGCGATACTCGAACACCTGCAGCAGCGCCTCGCGGATCGAGCGCTCGTCGTCCACGACGAGGATGCGGGCCATCCTCAGCGCTCCGACACGAGGATCAGGCTGTCGCGCAACACGTACACCCGCTCGAGTCCGTCGGGCAGCGGCACGCTCAACGCGTCTTCGGGAAGTCCGCCCACGTACTCGCGCCCGAGTCCCTCGAGGAGTTCGGGGATCAGGCGCCGGGGCAGCGGGATGCGGGCCGCTTCGACGCGGTGCACCACCAGGCCCAGAAAACGCTCCTCCTGCTCCAGCGGAATCAGCGAACCCTCGACCTCGAGCGTGAGCGTGTCGGGCAGGAAGCCCAGGACGCCGTCGAGCGCGGGAAGGTCCGGGAAGGACGCCACCGCCACGCGCCCGCTGATCAGCACGCGACCGTCGCGCAGCGCTACGTCGGGATCACTCACGCCCGGTGGGATCACGCCCGGCATACGGTAGCGCAGCACCGAGCGCAGCTCGGTCGTGCCCAGTGCGAGTCGCTCACCGGGGCCTGAGGAGCGGCGAAAGGCCTCGAAGCGGTCGAGGGTTTCCTGGGCGATGGCCTCGGAGGGCTCCTCGGCCGCCTCCTGCGACCCTGCACGCGCCTCGATCCACGCTTCCACACGAGGAAAGACGACGGGGCCCCACCGCCAGCCCGCGTACGCCGCCGCGAGCAGCAGCACGGCGGCGACGGTCTTCCCCAGGCAGCTCCGCAGGCATCCGAGACCCGGTATCACCTCATCCCCCCAGCGTGACGCTCCGCTCGATCGAGTATCTGGCGCCGCTGCGCGAGAGCGTGCTGCGCATCAGATCGAGTGAGCGCACGCGCACGACGCCTCGGTAGTCCAGCCCTGCGGCCAGTTCATCCAGTCCGCGAAAGGCCCCGGCCCCTCCGTCTTCGGCGGCGCGCCCGAGCGTCACGTGCGGATGGAAGGCACGCGTCTCGCGCGGAAAGCCCGCGTCGGAGAGCGCCCACTCGATGTCCTGCTTGAGACACCGGAGCGCCGGGCTCGGGTCCGCACCGAGCCAGATGACGCGCGGGCGCCGGATCGTGGGAAACGCGCCGAAGCCGCCCAGTTCGAGTTCGATCGGCGGCGTATTCGCGGCGACCGACTCGAGCGCCCCGACCACCGCCCCGACCCGTGCCTCGGGCACTTCGTCGAGGAACTTGAGCGTGATGTGGTAGTTGGCGGGCTCCACCCAGCGAACCGGCATCTCGGCCTCGCGCAGCGGGCGGGCGGCGCGATGGATCCGCTCCCGCTCCTTCTTGGGGAAGTTGAGCGCGATGAAGAGTCGCATGGGCTCCCGGGGGTCTGCGATGTGGACGGCTGCGCGCCGGCGGGCGCCGGCGGCCTAGAGTACCGGAACGGCGGTGTGTCCCGCCAGGGCGTCGAGGGCCCGCACCGCCTGGTCGACATCCTCGTCGGTCGTGCACCAGCCCACCGAGAGGCGCAGCGCGCCCGTCTCGAGCGTGCCGAGCACCCGGTGTGCCTCGGGTGCGCAGTGCAGGCCCGCCCGCGCCTCGATCCCCCATTCCCGGTCCAGGCGCGACGCCAGCGTCGCCGGATCGAGACGGTCCGAGACGACCGTGACGATGCCGACGCCCTCCGGGTCGGGCGGCGACAGCACGCGCAGCCCTTCGATGGTGGAGAGCTCGGCGTGGAGGCGCGCCTTGAGGCGGGCCTCCTCGGCGTGCAGTTCCTCCACGCCCCGCTCCAGCACGAAGCGGCAGCCGGCCAGCAGGCCCGCGATCCCCGGGGCGTTGACGGTACCCGCTTCGAGCCGGTCGGGCAGGTGCGGGGGCATGTCCCGGATTTCGGAGCGCCCCCCCGTACCTCCGCACAACAGCGGTGCCACATCCACCCCCTCACGCACCCAGAGCCCGCCGATCCCCTGCGGGCCGAGCAGCCCCTTATGGCCCGTGAAGGCGACGACGTCGGCAAGGCCGACCTCTCCGGCCGCAGGCAGGTGTCCTGCGGCCTGCGCCGCGTCGGCCACCACCAGCGCCCCGGCCTCGCGCGCGAGTTCCACGAGGTCACGCACGGGCAGCCGGGACCCGAGCACATTCGAGGCCGCGTTCACGACCAGCACCCGGGCGCCGTCGAGCAGGCGGCGGGCGGCCTCGAGGTCGAGCGCCCCGCTCGCGTCGCCCGGCACCATGCGCACCTCGACGCCGCGCTCTCGCGCCAGAGCGTGCGCGGGCCGAAGCACCGCGTTGTGGTCGAACTGGGTGACGACCAGCACCTCGCCCTCGCCGACCAGACCCCACAGGGCGGTGTTGAGCGCGTGCGTGGCGTTCTGGAAGAAGGCGATGCGCCCCGGGTCGCCCCGAACACCCAGCAACTCCATGAGCGCCCGGCGGCAGTGAAGCGCGATGCGCCCGGCCTCGAGCGCGCGCCCGTACCCCCCGCGACCGGGCGTGGCCCCGCAGTCGCGCAGGAACGACGCGACGGCCTCCACGACCTGTGGGGGCCGGATCGCCGACGTGGCGCCGAAGTCGAAGTAGTGGGGCATGGACGCTCGGTCCGGAACGTGCTCGCGGGTCGTCGACCGCCGGGGGTCGAACCGCCGAAAGGTAGACGCGCCCGCCCGCGCCTACAAGCGGCCCTCGGGCTCAGCCGTCGCGTCGCGCCGGTGGCTCTTCGGGCACGCCGGTCACACGGAAGGTCGGGTAGGCGAGCTCCACGTCCGGCTCGGCGTCGAAGGCGTCCAGAATACCCTCCCAGATCATCTTCTCGTGGCCGCGGCGGCTGCGCGGCTCCACCAGGAAGCGCGCCGTGAGCAGCACCCCGCTGTCGCGGACCGAGAGGTAGACGATGCTCCCCAGGTGGCGGAAGGAGATCAGCAGGCGTCCGCTCGCCCGCCGAATGCGCTCCTGCGCCTGCCGGCTGGTCTCACCGGTCACCTCGGCCACGACGCGTTCGACGATGGCGCGGGCCTTGCGCCAGTCGCTCTCGAACGTCACGAGCACCTCGATCTCGTGCCAGATGTAGGGGAATTCCGCCGTGTAGTTGGCCAACGGGTCGGTGAGCACACGCGCATTGGGCACGTGGATGACCCGTCCGGTACTCTGGTCGGCGTGCACCCAGTTGCCGATCTCGAGCAGCGAGAACTGGAAGGCGCGGATGTCGACCACGTCGCCCCGAAAGCCGCCGATCTCGATGCGGTCACCCACCTGGAACGGCCGCCTGAGCAGGATGAAGAGCCAGCCGGCGAGGTCGGCCACCAGATCGCGCAGCGCGATCGCGAGCCCCGCCGTGAGCAGCCCGAGGAACGTGCCGACTTCGGTGAGCCCTTCCAGCCAGATGCCGCCCAGCCCGATGACCAGCACCACGAACGCCACGTACCCCGAGACCTTCGACGCCTGATAGCGGGCGCGGGGCTCCTCGAGGCGGGCGTCCACGACGCGCATGACGACCCGCCGCAGCAGATACACGCCCGCGAGCACGAGCAGCGTGAGCAGGCCCTTCTGAAGCACGTGTGGAGGCACGTCGAGGGCGGCCCCCTCGGGGAGCGCGATCTGCGAGAGCACGGCGAGCGGAAGATGCATGAGGCCGGGATCGGGCGCGAAGACATGTCGGGACCGGTCCTCCGGAGAGCCGATCCAAACGACCGGAGCCGGCCGGATTCCGGGGCGCGGTACGTGGAGGGATCGTAGGCCGTGAGGGGATCCGGGGCCAGAGGGCGGGAGGGGGTGCCGTCAGTCGGCCGCCGCTCCCGCGCGCGCCACCGCCACCCCGCCCCGCCGGCTTCCGTGCCGCGTGATCTGCCAGACAGCCGAGAGGATGACGGCGGCCGCGACGAGCGTGCGCCCGTCGAGCGGCTCATCGGCCAGCGCCCAGCCCAGCAGGAGCGCCACCAGCGGATTCACGTAGGCGTAGGTCGACACACGCGCGGCGCTCGCCACCTGGAGCAGCCAGATGTAGGCCGTGAAGGCGATGAGGGAGCCGAAGACGATCAGGTAGGCCAACGCGAGGAGCGAGCGCACCGACACGCCGTCCGGGTCGATGCGGGTCCACTCACCCATGAGGCCGCCCAGTGCCAGCAGCATCGCGCCGCCCGCGGCCATCTCCATGGCGGTGGCCAGGCGGGGCGAGGCGGGCAACGTCGCCCTGCGCGAGTAGATGGACCCCATCGCCCAGGCGAGCGAGCCGGCGAGCACCACGAGCGCCCCGGCGAGGTCGTGGGCACTCCCACCGCCGAGCTCCCGGCCCGACACCAGCAGGGCGACCCCCGCCAGGCCCCACACCAGTCCCAAGACGAGCCCTCGGCCGGGCGGGCCCGTCCCCTCGGCGACTCCCTCGACGAGCACCATCCAGAGCGGGACCGAGGCGATCAGCAGCGCCACCAGCCCCGACGGCACCCACTGCTCGGCCCACACCACCGCACCGTTCCCGACCAGAAGCATCAGGCCACCCACAACGGCCGTCGCCCGCCAGTGGGCGCGATCCGGCCGCGGGGCGCCCCGCGCGCGCATCCACGCGTAGAGCAGGCCGCCCGCGACCACGAAGCGCACCCC
>RFGQ01000147.1 GCA_003695865.1 Gemmatimonadota bacterium
CTGCAGTACCGTGACGGCGGGCGGCTGCGTGGTGTCGGGCATGCTCACGCGGAAGCGGATGTCACCGGCGGCTTCGCGGATCACGAGCACGCGGGTCGTGTCTCCCGACGACGCCGACTCGAACTCGCCCTCGAGCGCGCTCACGCTCACACCCGGACCCACGAGCGCGAAGAGCGCCGCGCCCTCGGCGCCGTTGGGGGAGCGCAGCTCGGCCGTGAGCGTGCCCGGTCCGGGCCGACTCGGCTCGGTCCCGTCCCCGCAAGCGCCCAGGAGCGTCGAAGCGCACAGCAGCACCCCCAGCAGGCCGCCGCGAACCCTCGCCGACGATGCACCATGGTTCAGCAAAACGATCCCTCCGGATGTTCAAGGGGGTCTCTAAGAGACCGTGCCGACCACCCCCCGGCCCGCTGCACCCAACCCCTGGTATTCGGTCACCTACGCTGCACGGAACCCGACCTTACGTCCCACACGGCGCGCGGCCGGTCCCAGGTCGAGGCTCGGGCGTCAGGGCGAGCCCGCGGCGTCGTGGCTCTGCGGTTCACGGCCCGGTAGCCGCCGGCCGCTGCGCGCCGCCTAGTGCCCGTCGCGTCGCCTCGTACCCGGCCTCCATGAAGAAGTCGATCCGCTCGAAGTCGAAGCCGCTGTATCCCTCGATGGGGGGTCGCACGAACACCAGGGGCGGCGGCCCCGCCCAGGAGGCGACCGCCTCGCGGCGGCGACGGCCGGCCATGATCGCGAAGACGCGCTCGTGGATGCCCACCATGCCGCGGCCGACCGCCTCGGCCGCGTCGGCCTGCGCCCCGGCCCCCGGATCCACCGCGATCAGCCCGGTGGCTCCTTCGTCCGCCGCGCGCTGCAGCGGGAGCATCTCGTCCACACCGCCGTCCACCAGCCACTGCCCCGCCACGTGGACCGGCGGATACAGCACCGGAAGCGAAGCCGACGCCCATACGGCGTCGACGAGCGAAACGTCCGTTCGCTCACCGGGGCCGAACCACTCCGTGCGTCCGGTCTCGAGGTCGACGGCGTTGACCAGCAGCGGAAACACGAGATCGTCCCACGAGGGCTCGCCCAGCGCGCGCGCCACGAACGCGCGCAGCGGCTCGCCCTTGAACACGCTCTGCGCGCGGATTCCGTTGATCCACGCCACGCGACGGTTCACGCGCAGAATGTCTCTGGGGCCGAGCGAGCGGGCCAGGGTCTCGACCTGCTCCACCGTGCGGCCCAGCGCGAAGCAGGCCCCCACCAGCGCCCCGATGCTCGTTCCCACGATCCCCTGCACGGGCACGTCGGCCTCCCGCATGGCTCGCCAGGCGCCTACGTGTGCCAGACCCTTGAGTCCCCCTCCCCCGAGCACCGCCCATACGCGTCGTCCCAGGGCTTCGTCCATCCGGCCCTCCACCCTATCGTTGTGCGCCTCGTGGGTCATGTCACCGATCGGAACCGGGCCGGCACCCGGCGGTATACCCACGCCGGCCGCCTTGCGGTGCAAACGAGAATCATTATTAATAAGAACCTTTCCACCCTGTCCCCGAAGGACGATGAGCCAGTCTCCTATTCTCAAGATTTCCGGCCTCACCGCCAGGGTCGCCGACGAAGACATCGAGATCCTCAAGGGCGTCGATCTGGAGCTCGGTGAGGGCGAGATCCACGCCATCATGGGCCCCAACGGCTCGGGCAAGAGCACGCTCGCCAAGGTGATCGCCGGCCACCCGGGCTATGAAGCGACGGGGGGTCAGGTGCTGTTCCGCGGCGAGGACGTGCTCGAGATGGAGCCCGATGAGCGCTCGCAGGCGGGCATCTTTCTGGCGTTTCAGTACCCGGTGGAGATCCCCGGGGTCTCCATCGCGAACTTCCTGCGCACCGCGCTCGAAGCCCGTCTCGACGGCGACGAAGAACTGGACCTGTTCGACTTCCAGGACCTGCTCCTCGAGCGCATGGAGATGCTCGACATGGATCCCTCGTTCGCCGAGCGTCCGGTGAACGACGGGTTCTCGGGCGGCGAGAAGAAGCGTAACGAGATCCTGCAGATGGCCGTCCTGCAACCGCTGCTGGCGGTCATGGACGAGACCGACTCGGGGCTCGACATCGACGCGCTGAGGGTCGTGGCGAACGGCGTGAACACGCTGAGGAAGGAGCACCCCGAAATGACGGTGCTCCTCATCACGCACTACCAGCGGCTCCTGAACTACATCCGGCCCGACTACGTGCACGTGATGGTGGACGGGCGCATCGTCCGCTCCGGCGGCCCTGAAGTGGCCCTCGAGCTCGAGGAGCAGGGATACGCCGACTGGAAGGACAAGGAACAGGAGGCGGCCGCGGTCTGAGCGCACCGCGAACCGCTTCTTCACGACACGCGCTGACGTCGGGTAGGGTCCCATGCCGCAGAACGAAGTCATCGAAGGCCTCGGCCTCGACGAATACAAGTACGGGTTCGTCGACGAAGAGCAGCACGTCTTCCGGACCCGGCCGGGTCTGGACGAAGAGATCGTGCGCCAGATCTCGGCCCAGAAGGAGGAGCCCGAGTGGATGCTCGAGTTCCGCCTGAAGGCGCTGAAGATCTACGAATCGAAGCCCATGCCCACCTGGGGCGGCGACCTGTCCGAGCTCGAAGACACGCTCGACCAGATCTACTTCTACGTGCGTCCCTCGGAGCGCATGGGCACGTCGTGGGACGAGGTGCCCGAGAACATCAAGCGCACGTACGAACGTCTGGGCATTCCCGAGGCGGAGCAGAAGGTGCTCGCCGGGCTCGGTGCGCAGTACGAGTCCGAGATGGTCTACCACTCACTCAAGGAGGAGTGGGAGGCCCAGGGCGTGATCTTCGATTCGATCGAAGACGGCCTGCGCAAGCACCCCGAGCTGTTCCGCAAGTACTTCGCGACCGTCGTTCCGCCCGGTGACAACAAGTTCGCCGCGCTGAATTCCGCGGTGTGGTCGGGCGGTTCGTTCGTCTACATCCCGCCGGGCGTCGAACTCGACACCCCGCTGCAGGCCTACTTCCGCGTGAACCAGGAGCGGATGGGGCAGTTCGAGCGCACCCTCATCATCGCCGACGAGAACTCACGCGCCCACTACATCGAGGGCTGCACCGCCCCGGTGTACTCGACCGAGTCGTTCCACTCGGGCGTGATCGAGATCGTCGTGCTTCCCGGCGCCCACTTCCGGTACACGACCATCCAGAACTGGTCGAACAACATGTACAACCTGGTCACCCAGCGGGCGCTCGTGCATCGCGGGGCGGCCATGGAGTGGCTCGACGGGAACCTGGGCTCCAAGCTCACCATGAAGTACCCCTCGTGCTACCTGGTCGGCGAGGGGGCGCACGGCTCGATCCTGTCGATCGCCTACGCCGGAGACGGCCAGCACCAGGACACGGGCGGCAAGGTGGTCCACGCCGCCCCGAACACGAGCTCGACGATCGTCTCGAAGTCGATCTCGAAGGGGCACGGTCGTTCGTCGTACCGTGGCCTGTGCAAGGTCTACGAGGGCGCCGTGAACAGCCGCTCGAACGTGGAGTGCGACGCACTCCTCATCAACGAGACCTCGCGCACCGACACCTACCCCTACATCGAGATCGAAGAGAAGCGCGCCAGTGTGGGCCACGAGGCCACCGTTTCGAAGGTCGGAGACGAACAGCTCTTCTACCTGATGAGCCGGGGCATGAGCGAGGAAGAGGCCATGGCGCTGATCGTGCGTGGCTTCATCGAGCCCATCGCCAAGGAGCTGCCCCTCGAGTACGCGGTCGAGCTGAACAAGCTCATCGAGCTCGAGATGGAGGGCTCGGTCGGCTGACGCCGAGCATCCCGGCACCGGCATCCGGACGAACACGATACCCATGACGGAAGCTTCCGTGATCGAAACCAGCGCGCCCGCCGAGGGCGTCACCGAAACGCTGAACCGCGAGGCCGTGGAACGCGCCGCGGCTCAGGAGCCCACCTGGCTCGCCGAGCGGCGGGCGCACGCCTGGGACGTGTACGAACGCACTCCGCTGCCGAGCACCAAGCTCGAGGAGTGGCGCTACACCGACGTCCGCCGCCTGCTGGACCTCGATGCGCTCACGCCGGCGCCCCGGCCCGAGGCGGGCACCGGCGAAGCGCTGCTCGAAGGGCTCGACGGCCTCCCCGCCGGCCTACGAGCGGTCATGGCCGAGGACCGTGAGGCCGCCGGCCACGTCGCCATCGTCGACGGCTGCGTGCGCCACGTCGACCTTTCGGACGAGCTGGCCCGGCAGGGGATCGTGCTCACCTCGCTCGCACGCGCGGTGCAGCTCCACCCCGAGCTGCTCGAGGAACACCTGGCGACGCACGCCGTGCCGCCCGAGGAGGGCAAGTTCCAGGCGCTCAACGCGGCGCTGTGGGCCGACGGCGTGTTCCTCTACGTCCCCGCCGGGGCGTCACTCGACCTACCGGTGCGCGTGAGCCGCTGGCTCAGCGGAGGGGGCCTCGCCGTATTCTCGCGCACGCTGATCGTGGCCGAGGCCGGGGCGCGCGTCTCGTTCGTCGACGAGATCGTCTCGGACGACCTCGACGCGCAGAGCCTCGAGTCGTCGGTCGTCGAGGTGATCGCGCGCGACGGCGCACAGGTCCAGTACGTGTCGCTGCAGCGACTGGGCCACCGCGCGTTCTACCAGGCTGCCCAACGCACGCTGGCCGGCCGGGACGCCACGCTCGACACCCTCAACGTCAGCCTCGGGGCCTCGGTGGCGCGGGTCGACCTGAACGCCCGTCTGCTCGGTCCGGGCGCCAACAGCGACATGCTGGGGCTCTACTTCGGCGACGGCGATCAGCACTTCGATCACAACACGAGCCAGGACCACGAAGCGCCCAACGCGCACAGCGACCTGCTCTACAAGGGCGCGCTCGACGGCCACGCGCACGCCGTCTTTCGGGGGATCATCCGGGTCCACGAGGGCGCCCAGGGCACCGACGCGTACCAGACGAACCGCAACCTGATCCTCTCGGAGCACGCGCGCGCCGACTCCCTGCCCAACCTCGAGATCGAGGCCGACGACGTGCGCTGTTCGCACGGCGCCACCGTCGGGCAGCTCGACCAGGAGACGCTGTTCTACCTGATGAGCCGGGGCATTCCCCAACAACCGGCCGAGCGACTGGTCGTCATGGGCTTCCTCGGCGAGGTGCTTTCGCGCCTGCCGTTGGGCGGAGTCGTCGACAAGGTCACCCGCGCGATCGAGGTGAAGCTCCGCCATGGCTGAGTGGGTCGCCGCGGCCGACCTCACGCGTTGTCCGCCCGGCAACATGCTCGGCGTCGAGGTCGAAGGGCATCCGATTCTGCTTGCCAACGTCGACGGCGACGTGTATGCGGTGGAGGACCGCTGCTCCCACGAGGACTATCCGCTCTCGGACGGCGAGCTGGAGGGTACGGAGGTCGAGTGCATCTACCACGGAGCCCGGTTCGACGTCTGCAGCGGCCGCGCGACCTGCCTGCCGGCGATCCGGCCGGTGAAGACGTACGAGGTGGACGTGCGCGACGGCACCATCTACGTACGCCTCGGTGACTGACGGGCCGCGAGTAAGGAGAACCCACATGCCGGCCACCCGCACCCTCGATCCCGCCGCGGTCCGGGCCGACTTCCCGATCCTGTCCGAACCCGTCGGTGGCCAGCCGCTCGTCTACCTCGACAACGCGGCAAGCGCGCAGAAGCCCGAGCGCGTGATCCGGGCCGTCGACCACTACTACCGGCACCAACACGCGAACGTCCATCGCGGCATCCACGAGCTCGGTCGCCGCGCCACCGAGGCGTACGAAGACGCGCGGGCGCGCGTGGCAGCGTTCATCGGCGCCGATCCCGACGAAGTGGTGTGGACGCGGGGCACGACCGAAGCGATCAACCTCGTTGCGGGCGCCTGGGGCATCGACTCGCTCGACGAGGGCGACGAGATCCTGCTCACCACGATGGAGCACCACTCGAACATCGTGCCCTGGCAGCTCGTCGCCGCGCGCACCGGAGCGCGTCTTCGCTACCTCGAGATGGACGACGAGGAGTGCCTGCGGCTCGATATGCTCGACGAGGTGCTCACCGACCGCACCCGACTGCTCGCGGTGACCCATGTGAGCAACGCGCTCGGCACGGTGAACCCGCTCGCCGCCCTGATCGAGGCGGCGCACGCCGCCGGGGCGCTGGTGCTCGTCGACGGAGCGCAGGCCGTGCCGCACATGCAGATCGACGTGCACGCTCTCGGCGCCGACTTCTACGCACTCTCGGGCCACAAGATGTTCGGCCCCACCGGGATCGGCGTCCTGTGGGCCCGCCGCGAGCTGCTCGAGGAGATGCCGCCCTACCACGGAGGCGGCGAGATGATCCGCGTGGTGCGTCGCGAATCGAGCACCTGGGCCGACGTGCCGCACAAGTTCGAGGCGGGTACCCCCAACATCGCCGGCGCCGTCGGTCTGGCCGCCGCCTGCGACTACCTCACCGAGATCGGCATGGACGCGGTGCAGGCCTACGAGCACGAGGTGGTGCGCTACGCCTACGAGTGCCTCTCGGCGATGGAAGGCGTACGGGTCTACGGCCCTCGCGACCCCGCGAACCGCGCGGGCGTGGTGGCGTTCACGATGGACGAGGCCCACCCGCACGACATCTCGACCGTGCTCGACTCGCGGGGTATCGCGATCCGGGCGGGGCATCACTGCGCCCAGCTCGTCATGGAGCACTGTGGGGTCGCGGCCACGGCGCGCGCTTCGTTCGCCTTCTACAACACCCGCGAGGAAGTCGATCGCCTGGTGCAGGCGGTCGAGGCGGTGCGCCGGATCTTCGCCTAGGCGACGACCCGCGTGCTCCGGGGGAGGCCGCGCCGCCGACACGCGCGGGTCCGTGCCTCACCGCAAAGGGTAGGCGCATGGGGATACCGGCGGTGCCCGTCAAACGTTTGCCGCATGATTGCTGACGCGACCGGCGCGGGGTTTGATCCTGCGCTTGCGGCCTCCCTAGTTTACGGATCCCCACTTCTGGATCGGAGCGGCGCATGGCGCAAACACACATCGACGCGCTCTACCAGAGGCTGATCCTCGACCACTACCGGAACCCACGCAACAAGGCGGCGCTCGCACGCCACTCGGTCGAGGCGAGCCGCTGCAACCCGGTGTGCGGAGACGAGGTCACCGTGCAACTCGTGGTCGAAGAGGGCCGCATCGCCCGGGCCGCGTTCACCGGCCACGGCTGCTCCATTTCGCAGGCGGCGGCCTCCATGATGACCGATGTGGTGCGGGGGCTCGACGCCGCCGAGGCGCTGCGCATGGCGGAACGTTTCCAGGCCATGATGACGGCTCCCGGCCTGCCCGCCCCCGGGCCCGAAGACCCGCTCGGCGATTTGCGGGCGCTGCAGGGGGTCAGTCGCTTTCCGGTGCGTGTGCCCTGCGCCATGTTGGCCTTCGAGGCCCTCCGCGACGCGCTGGCGGGCGTCGGCGGCACGCCCTGCCCGCCGGTCCACTGAGGGGGCGCGGTGACCCAGGTCGTGTCGGCACTGCTCGAGGGCACTCCGCTCGGCACGCTCGCGGTGTGGACGACGCCCATGGGCGTGCGCCGCGTCGGATTCGACGCGGACGACCTCTCGATGCCGCACCACACCGACGACGTCGCGGCGCATCCCACGCTCGCGCGGGCGCTGCAGCAACTCCGTGAGTACTTCGAAGGCTCCCGGCGCGCCTTCGACCTGCCGCTCGACCTTTCGGGCGCCACCGACTTCCAGCGCAGGATCTACACGAGGCTGACCGAGATCCCCTTCGGCCGCACGGTGTCGTACGGCGACCTGGCCGACGAACTCGGCGACCCGGGCGCGGCGCGCGCCGTCGGGCAGGCCGTGGGATCGAATCCGTTGCCCGTGCTCGTGCCCTGTCACCGCGTGGTCCGCTCCGACGGACGGCTGGGCGGCTACTCGGGAGGGCTCAACCGGAAGGTTCGCCTGCTGCGGCTCGAGGGGCTGGAGGTCGAAGGGCCGAGACCCACCAGCCGCATCTATCCCGACGTCCTGCGCCTGCCCCTCCAGTAGCGCCGGCGAGGGGCGTCCCCCGGACGGACCATCATCGTCCGGCCGCTCGTTCGGTGGCCGCGGCGGCCGGCCAAGTGCAGCCCGGACGCTTGAATCCCCACCCCGCGCGCCCATCTTTACGGGTCGTCTTTCCATCTGCCGAACACAGGACTCCAGCCGGAACGACCCATGACCACTTCGAGGATCCGTAGGTTCGCCGCGAGCGCGCTCGTCGGCGTGCTCGTGCTGTCGCTCGGCGCCTGCGGCAGCGGTGACCAGGCCCAGGCCGGCGACGGCCGCGAGGACGCCCCGCCCCGCCCGGGCGCGCGCGACTCGCTCAGCGCCGGCGAACTGGGAGGTCTCGCGCGGGAAGACATCCTCCTCACCGGTCCGTGGATGGAAACCCCGATCAACCGGGATCCCGGCGCGGCGCCGCGCTCGACCCTCGGTAGCCTGCAGGTCTATCAGGCCGAAGGCGTCGATCGGGTCCTCTTCGAGTTCCCCGGCAACTGGCAGTTTCCGGGCTACCGGGTAACGCTCGCGACCGGGAACGTGCCCGGCTGCAGCGAAGGTGATTCGATCGACGTGGGCGATGAGCCCACGCTGGTCATCCGCCTCCGCCCGGTCACGCGAAAGTCGCAGGACGGAAGCGTCGCGGTATCGACCACCGAGGCACCGGTCGAATTCGACGTGCTCCGTTCGCTGCGGCTCGCCTGCGAAGACAACGACGTGCTCGTGTGGACCGGTGTGCTGGCCGTCGCGCGGCCCTTCCGGGTACTCGAGCTCCAATCCCCCCGGCGCCTCGCCGTCGACGTCCGGCACGCGACACCCGAACCCGCGGCAAACGACACCGTCGACGCGGGCGCCGGCCGTGACACCACCGGAGCGGGAGACGGTGGAGATAGGGCCGGCGCGGGAGACGGCGCTCGCGACTGAGCGAGGCGGCGGCCTTCAGGCGTTGGGGGCCAACACCACCTTCACGGCGCCGCTCCTGCGATGATCCCGCGCGGCCCGCAGGGCATCGCGGTACTCGGCGAGCGGAAACACGTGCGTGACGAGGTCTTCGATGGGAGCGTCGGAGGCGAGCATTAGGTCGTGCGTGATCTCGAAGGTGTGCCGCGTTTCTCCACGCCAGGATTCGCGTCCGTATCCGACCGAGCCCCTCGCCCGCAGCTCCCGGGCCCACAGGAAGGTGAGGTCCAGCTTGCGGATCTCGGCCACGCAGCCGATGACCACCAGGCGCCCGCGTGGGGCGGCGAAGCGTAGCGCCTGCGAGAGGCTCGCGGTGTTCCCCACGCAGTCGTAGATGAGTGGGAAGCCGCCCCCCGCGTAGACTTCGGGGCCCACGACCGGCATGTAGGCCGAGGCCCCGGTCGCGACGAGCGCCTCGCGTGCCTCGGGCCCCGGCGCCACCACCTCGCTCGCGCCCATCGCACGCGCCAGGGTCCGCTCGTGCGGCCGTTTGGCCTGGGCGACGATGTCGCCCTCGAATCCGGTCGCGCGCAACGCCCAGATCGTGCCCATCGCGATCGTGCCGCTGCCGATGACCAGGACCGGCTCGCCGGGCCGCGGAGGCGTCTGCAGCACCGCGTGCATGGCGATCGCGAAGGGCTCCATCAGCACCGCCCGGCGGTCGGGGATGCCGTCGGCGACGGGAAACACCTGAGAGGCGTGCGCGAGCATGCGGTCTCCCCAGCCGCCGCGCAGATCGGCGTGGTAGCCCACGGTCAGACCCGGTCGTAGGGGGCGCCCCCCCACGCGCACCCGTCCCTCCTCCCCGGCCCGCTCGCACGTCGAGTGGTATCCGTCCCGGCACGAGCGGCACCAGTCGGGCTCGGCAAACCCCCTTGTCGCACAGGAAATCATCGGATCGACGCTCACGCGCTGGCCCGGCTCGACGTGGCGCACACCGGCGCCGACCTCGAGCACGCGGCCCACCACCTCGTGCCCGAGCACGGCCGGGAACGACCCGAAGGGCTCCATCGCCGGGCTCGCCGAATACGTCAGGTTACCCAGGTCGCTCCCGCAGATGCCGCACGACAGCACCTCGAGCTTCACCCATTCCTCTCCCGGAAGTGTCGGATCGGGCAGGGAGCGCAGCCGCACACCCGACAGCGACCCGAACAGGGCGGCGTCGCTCACCCGCCCCAGCGTCTTCGCGAGCACGAAGCGCGGAATCGTGACGTCGAAGGCCACGCCGCGAGTCTCGGGAGGGGCAGAAGGCATGGTGAGCGATCCGGTGGAAGGGTGGGCGGCGCCCGACGGGAGTTGCCAAGAGGGCCGCGAACAGGGGAAGATATAGGCCCCGAAGCAGCCCAGGAACCAGTGCGCGGCGGCCCGGTGCCGTCACGCGAAGCCGCAAGGAGACGCTCCGATGACCCGGGCCGCGATCGTCGCTGGATGCCGTACCCCCTTCGCGCGCTCAGGCACGTCGCTGGCGCATCTGACCGCCATCGACCTCGGCAAGATCGCGGTGCGCGAACTGGTCGCGCGCAGCGGCGTGCGGCCCGAAGACATCGACCAACTCATCTTCGGTACGGTCGTCCACGACCCCCATCAGCCCAACATCGGGCGTGAAGTAGCGCTTGCGACGCTACCGAAGTCGGTGCCGGCCGGCACCGTCTCGCTCGCGTGTGCCTCTGCCAACCAGGCGATCACGGACGGCGTGAACCTGATCGAACGCGGCTACGCCGACGTGGTCGTCGCGGGCGGCGCCGAGTCGCTCACGCACATCCCGATCCTGCTCAAGCACAAACTCGCCGACACCCTGGTGCGCGCTTCCAAAGCCCGCACCCCGGGGCAGCGGGTGCGCACCCTGGCCGGCATTCGGCCGCGCGACCTGATCCCGCAGTTCCCTCAAATCGCCGAACCCACCACCGGCGAGACCATGGGTGAATCGGCCGAGCGCATGGCGAAGCAGAACGGCATCACGCGCGAGGCCCAGGACGAGTGGGCGCTCCGTTCCCACCGCCTCGCGGCGCAGGGCACCGACGACGGACGGCTCAAAGCCGAGATCGCACCGCTCTATCCGCCGCCCGACTTCGAGCCGGTGATGGAGGAAGACAACGGCATCCGCCGCGACACGTCGCTCGAGAAGCTCGCCGCGTTGCGGCCGGTGTTCGACCGGAAGTACGGAAGCGTCACGGCCGGAAACGCGAGTCCGCTGACCGACGGCGCCGCCGCGGTCCTGCTGATGTCCGAGGACTACGCCCGGGCCGAAGGATTCGAGATTCTCGGCTTCGTCCGCAGCTACGCGTACGCGGCGCTCGACCCGGGCACGCAGCTCCTGCAGGGACCGGCCTACGCCGCTCCGATGGCACTGGACCGGGCCGGCGTGAGCATGGCCGACATCGACCTGATGGAGATGCACGAGGCCTTCGCGGCCCAGGTGCTCTCGAACCTGCAGTGGTGGGAGTCGGAGCGCTTCGCGCGCGAGGAGCTCGGTCGTTCGCACCCGGTCGGACACCCCGACCTGGACCGCATCAACGTGATGGGCGGCTCCATCGCGATCGGCCACCCGTTCGGGGCCACGGGCGCACGACTCACGACCACGCTGGTGCACGAGATGAAGCGCCGGGACGCGGCGCTCGGCCTCATCACCGTGTGCGCCGCGGGCGGGCTCGGCTTCGCCATGGTGATCGAGCGCGCCTGAGCGTGCGCACGCGCGCGGCACCCCCTGGTTGTCCGCTCCGACTCAGGCGGCCGCGCGCACGGCCTCGCGCACGGCGTCCAGGTCGGGCATCACGCCCGCGTCGTCGCTCACCCAGGCGTAGCGCACGATGCCCTCGCGGTCGATCACGAACGCCGCGCGCTTCGACACGCCCTCGAGGCCGTAGAATTCCTCGTAGAGCACGTCATAGGCTCGCGACGCTGCGCGGTTGAAGTCCGAGACGATGGGGAACGGGGCTCCGCACTCGGCCGCGAACTTCTGATTCACGAACGGGGAGTCCACGCTCACCCCGATCACCTCCGCGCCCAGCTCCTGCCAGGCCCCGTAGTCCTCGGCGACCGCGCACATCTCCTTCGTGCAGGTCGACGAGAACGCGAGCGGGAAGAACAGCAGCACGACGGGACGCTCACCTCGATAGTCGGAGAGGCGGAGCGGAGCTTCACCGGGCTTGAGGGGCAGCTCGAAGTCCGGCGCGGGCGTTCCGGGACTCAGGGCCATCGCGGCACACTCCTTCGCTTGGATCGACGTCCGGCCCGGGGCGCGCGGCGCCGGGGCCATCCGGAATGTAGCAGCTTGTGCGGTGATACGTGCGGGCTGAGAAAGCGCTCAGCGACGCGGGCGGTTGCGGACCCGGCGTCGTCACTCTCCCTCCAGTTCGCGCTCCAACTGCTGCCGCGCGGCCCGGCGCTTCTTCCCCTCCTCGAACCGGCGCTCCTCGTCGGGCGTCTCGAGTCGCAGCGGGCGCACCGGCGCCGGTCGACCGTCGGGGCCCAGGGCCACGAACGTGAGATAGCAGTCGTTCGTGCGCCGCCGCCGGCCCGTGATCGGATTCTCGGCGCACACGCACACCCCCACTTCCATCGACGTGCGCCCCACGTAGTTCACCTGCGCCGCGCACGTCACGAGCTCGCCGGCGTAGATGGGCTCATTGAACTCGACGCGGTCGATGGACACCGTCACGCACGGCCGGCCGGCGTGGCGCATGGCCGCCAGCGCCGCGGCCTTGTCGACCATCGAGAGCACGACGCCGCCGAACACGTTGCCCAGGTTGTTGACGTGTAGCGGCATCATCAGCTCGGTGATCTCCGACGCGCTCTGGGACGGGGCGCGCGGTTCGAGAACCTCGTCCGACATCGGTTCACTCCGGAGGTGTGGGCGCAGGGGCCGGGTGCGGTGGCGGTTCGGGGGAACCGCACGGCGGCACGACGCGCCGCCGGGGTCCCGGCCGATCGCGCCCGTGTACCCGCGGGGTGCGGCCGGGTGCCGCCGCCGCCCCGCCCGTCGTCCCTCGGCGCGACCGCCCGGGCCGTCGTCCCTCGGCCCATCATCGCACCCCGGCAGCATGGGCGGGGGCCAGTTGCCGCGCCCTCGGGGGCGGTGCAAACTCCTGCGGCCGGCGGTCGGGCGCGGAGACGCCACTCCGGGCGGATCGACGGCACCCACGCACAGATGTCCGGAGTCGCCCGTGACCGGCAACACCACTCCTCAAGCCTCGCCCGTGGATCCCGCGTTCCGCCCGGCACAGCGGGTGGGGCTGCTCGTCGGCTTCGGCGCGTTCGTGGCCATGTTGGCGGTGCCCGCTCCGGCCGCGCTCGGCGGCGCAGCCTGGCACACGGCTGCGGTCGCCGTGCTCATGGCGGTCTGGTGGATCACCGAGGCGATTCCCATCCCGGCCACCGCGCTGGTGCCCCTGGTCGCGTTTCCGGCGCTCGGTGTTCTGAGCGCTCAGGACGCGGCCTCGGCCTATGGGCAGGACCTGATCTTTCTGTTCATGGGCGGCTTTCTGATCGCCGTGGCCATGGAGCGATGGGGCCTGCATCGCCGCATCGCCCTCGCGGTGGTCGCCGCCGTGGGCACGGGGCCACGCCGCCTGGTTCTCGGTTTCATGCTCGCGACCGCGTTTCTGTCGATGTGGATCTCGAACACCGCCACGACCACGATGATGCTGCCCATCGCCATTGCGGTCGGCCAGACCTTCCGGCGCCCGGAGGACGAGGGGCCCTTTCCGTTCGGCACCGCGCTGATGCTGGGAATCGCCTATGCGGCCTCCATCGGCGGTGTTGCAACCCTCATCGGCACACCGCCCAACGCGGTGATGGCCGCCGCCGCAGAGGAGCTCGCCGGCGTCGAGATCGGCTTCCTCGACTGGAGTCTGGTGGCCCTGCCGGTGAGCGCCGTGCTGCTGCCGCTCACCTGGCTGCTGCTGGTCGGGGTGCTCTACCCGCCCGGCGACGTGCAGGGCGACGCCGGCTTCGTCGACCGGGAGCGGGCCCGGCTGGGCCCCATGGGCCGGGGAGAGCGCGCCGTCGCCGTCGTCTTCGCGCTGACCGCGCTCGCATGGGTCATGCGGGCTCCCAAGGACCTGGGCGACATCGTCGTCCCCGGCATCCAGACCTACCTTCCGGGAGTGCGGGACTCCACCATCGCCATGGCGGCCGGCCTGGCCCTCTTTCTCATCCCTGTGGACTTCAAGCGGGGTACCTTCGCCCTCGACTGGCCCACCGCCCGCCGCATTCCCTGGGGCGTGCTCGTCCTGTTCGGCGGCGGGCTTTCGCTCGCCCGGGCGATGGACCGCTCGGGGCTCGCCGAAGCCGTGGGAAGCGCCGTGGCCGGGTTGGATGCCGTGCCCACGGTAGTGCTGCTCGGGGCCGTGGCCGCGCTGTTCGTGTTCCTCACCGAGATGACCTCGAACGCGGCGACCGCGACCATGGCGATGCCCGTGATGGCGGGCGCCGCGGCCGGGCTCGGCCTGCCGCCCCTCATGCTCATGGCCACCGCGGGCCTCGCGTGTTCGATGGCCTTCATGCTGCCGGTGGCCACCCCGCCGAACGCCATCGTGTTCGGGAGCGGATACATCACCATCCCGCAGATGGCGCGGGCGGGGCTGGCCCTGAACCTGCTTGCCATTGCCGTGATCACGCTCGCCGCTACCTTGCTCATTCCCGCCATCCTGGTCCGGTAGACCCGCCCGCCGGCCGTACGCGCTCGGCGCCCCAGGCGCCCCCACGGCAACGGCAGAGACGACATGTGGGATCGATACCGGCGCTTCCTGCGCGCGCAGCCGCACGGCGTGTTCGAATGGCACGACACCGAGACGGAGGCGGTCGGCTGGCTGGTCATCAACTCGCTCCGGGGTGGCGCGGCCGGGGGCGGTACCCGGCTCCATGCTGCGGTCACGGTCGAAGAGGTCACCTACCTGGCCAAGACCATGGAGCTCAAGTTCGCCTTCTCCGGCCCACCCATCGGGGGGGCGAAATCGGGCGTTCGCTTCGATCCGGAAGATCCGCGGCGACGTGAGGTGCTCGGGCGCTGGTTCCGGGCGGTAGCGCCGTTTCTGCGGAGCTGCTACGGCACCGCGGGCGACGTTCACGTGGACGAGCAACGCGACGTCGTGCCGCTCTGCGCCGAAGCGGGTCTCCTGCATCATCAGCAGGGCATCGTCGCGGGCCACTACGGGGCCGACGAGGTCCGCATCCGGGTGGTCGTGGAACGGGTGCGGGAGGCCCTTTCACGGGTGGTCGACGACCCCCGCTACGGGCTTGTGTCCGCCGGGTTGCGCGTCTCGGACCTGGTGACCGGGTATGGCGTGGCGCGGGGCACCGAAGCGCTCGTGCGGGCCACCGAGGGCGCGCACGCCGACCTCAGGGGTCGCCGGGTGATCGTCGAGGGGTTCGGCAATGTCGGGGGCTCGGCCGCACTCTTCCTCGCGCGGGCCGGAGCGCGCATCGTCGCCGTCACCGACGCCCGGGCCGCACTCGTCCACCAAGACGGCCTCGATGCCGCTCAGGTGGAGGATCTGCTCGCACGTCGCGTTCGGGGCATGCTTCCTCCCGACCCGCACCTGCTCGCTGGAGATGCGCGCTCGACGGCCTACCGGACCCACGCCGACGTGTTCGTGCCCGCCGCGGTGTCGGGATCGGTGGACCCCGCCCGCCTGGCCGACCTGGCGGCCGCCGGCGTGCGCTACGTCGTTTGCGGTGCCAATCAGCCGTTTCGCGAGCGCGGGCTCGGCGACACCGGCTCTCTGGAAGCGGCCGACGAACGCTTCAGCGTGCTGCCCGACGCCGTCGCGTCGATGGGCATGGCGCGGGCCTTTCACCTGCTCATGGAGGACGCCGCGTCCGCGTTCCGGCCCGCGGCCGTGCTCGAGGCGGTCGGCGACGCCGTGAGCGACGCTGTGGACGCGGTGGGTACACGCGCCCGGGAGCTGGCGCCCGTACCGGCCGGCGCCGATGCGGGTGGTCCTGCCACCTCGGAGAAGGGCTCCGGGGCCGGGCCCGGTGCGGCTGCGCGGCCTCCGACGCACGGCTTCGCCCTCGCCGCGCTCGACGTGGCGCTGGACCGGGTCACCGGGTGATTCGTCAGAAACAGAATGTGCGATCTAGAACATTGCTTCTAGTATAGTACCGGATCCTCAGGTTGGCGGAACACCTCGAGAAGACCGAGCACCTGCGCGGCGGTGCGCGGTGACGACAGGATGTCGGTGTGTCCGGTGCCGGGAACCACGATGGGCGGCTCGGACGAGGCGCGGGCCAGCCGGGCGGGGTGATCGTCGGGCACCCGACGGTCGACTTCTGCGGCCAGCACCCGCATCGGCAGCCCCGCGATCTCATGAACCCGTCGCTCGGGGGTCAGTCGCCCGAACCTCATGCCTGCACGAGGCCACCAGAAGGGGGTGAGCAGGTGGACGAGCACCCCCCCGGGCAGCCCTCGCTCGCGAAGGAATCGTGCGGTGACGTCGTGCAGATTCGCCGGAGACGCGATCGTCACGATTCCGTCGATCGGGGTGCCGTCGGCCGCGGCCAGGATCGCGGTGGCGCCACCCATCGAGTGCCCGACCACGACCACCGGGCGGCCGGGCAGGCGCTCGCGCACCCAGGCGACCGCAGCGGCGAGGTCGTCGCGGTATTGGCGAGCGGTGATGTAGGGCGCCGGGTCGCTCATGCCGTGCCGTCGGAAGTCGAACAGGAGCACCGGGTAGCCCGCCTCGACCAGAGGCTTCGCGAGGGGTAGCATCACGCCCGAGTTCGCAGACCAGCCGTGGACCAGAACCACGACCGGTACGGACGAGGGCGAGCCCCCCTCCGCGCCTTCCGCGGCGCCGGCTGGTCCCTGCTCGCGCGTGTGGCAGGGCAGTAACCAGCCTCGCAGCGTGAATCCGTCTGAGCGGAACGCGACGGCCTCGCAGGTGAGCCCGTGATCGGCGGGCGTTGCCGCCGGCGGGTGGACGACCGGCCGGATCACCAGCAAGGCGAGGTGATTCAGCGCCAGCAGGCCCCCCAGCATGGCCAACGCCCCGAGCCCCACCACCCAGCCGGTCACGCCGCCGGCCCCTCCCTCAGAGGGGCCTCAGGCGCAGCAACGCCCGCCGCACATGTACCGGCACCATCGCGCGACGCCACTCCGGGTCGACGATCATGTTCTCGAGCGGATGGCACTGCGCGTACGCCCGTTCCGCCAGCGCCTCGACGAGCTCCGCCGTCCAGCGCTCGCCCACGGCAAGTTCGGACCAGCCGGCGAGCACCCGCGGGCGCGACCCGAGGCCGGTGACCACGCCTTCGAGGGATTCCACCAGGCCTCCCCCGTCGAAGCGGGCCGACACCGCCACGCCGAGCAGGGGGAAGTCGATCGCCCCGCGCTGACGCAGCTTCACGTAAGCGGTCCGCGTGCCCGGAGGCGGCAGGGGCACCCGCACCCGTACCACGAGCTCGCCGGGTCCGCGGCGGGTGTTGCGGATGCCGTCGGCCACGAAGAAGTCACGGACCGGCAGCGAGCGCTCACCGTCGGGCCCTGCGAGGTCGACGACAGCACCCACGGCCATCAGCACCGGAGGGGTGTCGGCCGAGTGCGCCGCCACGCACTTGCGCCCCACCCGCGTCACGTGGCACACCGTGCCGTCCTTCTTCAGGCAATAACCCAACGCCGATCGCCAGAACTCGGTCTGGTTGTAGTACGTGCACCGTGTATCGAGACACAGGTTGCCACCCAGGGTGCCCTGGTTGCGGAGCTGGGGCCCCGCCACCTGCCCAGCGGCCTCGGCGAGCGCCGTAACATGAAGTCGGACTTGAGGATCCAAGGAGACGGCCGCGAGTGTCTCGGCCGCGCCGATCACCAGCTCCTCACCCTCGATCGCGATCCCATGGAGGTCACCCACACCCTTCAACCCCACCACGTGCGTGGGCGTGAAGAGGCGATGCTTCATGTTGGGTACCAGGTCGGTGCCGCCCGCCATCGGGAGCGCCGCCGGCCCGTGCTCGCCGAGCAGCGCGACGGCGTCCTCCAACCGCGAGGGTCGGTGGTACGTGAAGGGTGGCAGCCTCAGCATGGGCTCGCCCCTCCCCCCTGAAATGCGCCGACCCCGGGGGCACCACACGAGCCCCACCCCGAGGCTCGTCGGCTCGGGCGCCCGCTCCCCGCTCGATCCGGCTTCACGATCCCGGCTCCAGGGGCCGCGCCACCAGAATTCCGTCCTGGCCGCGAATCCGCAGGATGCGGTCGGCCAGCGGCACCTCGCTGATCTGCACGGAGTCACCCACCAGCGGGGCGTGCAGCAGATGAACCCGTTCGCCGATGCGCAGGGCGATGCCGGTGTGCGCCACGTCCAGCCCCTCCACCGTCGACGCGGCCGCGATGATGTCGCCGTCCCGGATGCGATCCTCGATCCGTGCGATCTCCTCCTGCGGAACCTCGTAGCGGGGGTGTCGGCTGATGTCGGCCTCGATCGCCCGCATCGCTTCGACGAAGGAGGGGTTCTCGCCGAGCTGCCGATACGCCTCCACGTGCGTCGTCATGAAGTCGATCGGCTCGGTGACCGGCACACCGCCGAGCTCGGGCCCGAGGTCCCTCACGATTCCGCGGTCGGCGTGGTGCCGGATCCACTCCGAGAAGTAGTGGAGCCGCGACGGATACCCGGCGATCTCGCCGTTCCGGTAGCGCAGGTTGGTGAGGATCCCCGAGTAGAACGCGCGAAAGACCCGGTCGTCGTTCAGCACCGTCGGCGGGGCCTGCTTCACGAAGCGGGCGAGGGCCAGGACGTTCTCGACGAACGTCACGCAGTCGAGCTCCTCGAGTTCGACCACCAGCCCTTCGGGGCCCGGCACTTCGAGCGTATGCGGAGAATACCGGGTACCCACGAAGGTCCGGCCGATTCGGGCGACCGCCTCCCCGATGGGCACCGTGTCGAGGCGCTCGCCGAACGCCCAGGCCACCTTCTCGCGGACGATGTTCCAGTCGACATCGGTGTTGGGCTGCGTCACCGGGCCGTCGTTCGCCGATGCCGCCAGGGCCGCCTCCGGCGGCGCGTCTCCGGCGGACCCGGCATCGCCCGCGCACGCTCCCACCAGGAGTGCGAGCGCCGCCAGACCGGCGGCCGCCGTCGGCCGACGCAGCCGGATCGGCCCGACCCCGCGCAGTGCTCGCCCGCGACCACGCGCGGTCTGCGCGCCCGACCCCGTCCGGGGAGCCTCGTCCGGGTACTCGACCATCCCCTCTCCTCCTCCGAGTCCTCTCACTCCGGCCCGCTCAATCCGCGGGAATCGCCCGCGGGCGGTGCCCGGGGGCGTCCGGCTTGCCCAACGCTCCGCGCTCGCGCGCCTGTTCCAGCGCCCGCCACACGCGCGGCGGGCTGAAGGGCAGCCGGTCCATGCGCACACCGACCGCGTCGTAGATCGCGTTGGCGATGGCCGGAATGGACGGGTGCAGCGGCCCCTCCCCCGCCTCCTTGGCGCCGTAGGGACCTTCGGGGTCGATCGACTCCACGATGAGGGCTTCCAGCTCGGGCGTGTCCAGGCTGGTCGGGATCCGGTAGTCGAGCAGAGACGGGGCGTTGTGCAGGCCGGCCCGTCCGTGATCGGCGTCCTTGAAGATGTGCTCCTCCATGAGCGCCTCGGCGAACCCCATGTAGGCCGACCCCTCCATCTGCCCCTCGACCAGGACGGGGTTCAGGGCGCGGCCGCAATCGTGGGCGATCCAGATCTTCACGACCTCGACCACGCCGGTTTCCACGTCGACCTCCACCTCGGCCACGTGCGCCGTGAAGGAGTAGGCCGGGGAGGCCCCGATCGTGCCGCCACGGTATTCGCCGTGTACGTCCTTGGGCGTGTTGTACCAACCCGTCGCGCCGAGCGTCCCGAACTTCGCCTCGGCCAGGTTGAACGCCTCGCGGATGGGCATCTTCCGCTCCGTGTCGGGCGCGTGGAAGGCCCACCCGCCCGCCAGGCACACCTCGCGCGGCTTCACCTCCCAGGCCTCGGCCACCGCCTCCTGCACCTGCCGCTTCAGCTTGCGGGCCGCGTCGATCGCGGCGTTGCCCAGCATGAAGGTCACCCGCGAGGAGTACGCCCCCAGGTCCACCGGCGTGAAGTCCGTATCGCCCCGGTACACGCGCACGTACTCGAGCGGCACGCCGAGCTCCTCGGCGGCGATGTAGGCCACGACCGAGTCGCAGCCCTGCCCGATCTCGCTGGCGCCGCTGAACACCGCCACCCGCCCGCTGCGGTCGATCTGCATCTGGACCGCGGATTGGGGCATCTCGTTGGGGTAGATCGGGTAGTTGGTCCCGCTGATGTAAGTCGACCCCGCGACGCCGAGCCCCCGCCCGAACGGTAGCCGACGGAAACGGCGCTTCCAGTCGCTGGCACGCTCCACGGCCTCGAGACACTCGAGGAAGCCGTTCGACGTCACGCGCAGCTCGTTCACGGTGCGCGTGTGGGCACCCAGGAAGTTGCGGCGGCGGAAGTCGATGGGATCCAGGCCCAGGCGCTCGGCCAACTTGTCGAGCTGGACCTCGAACGCGAAGCGGGGCTGCACCGACCCGTGACCGCGTTTGGGTCCGCAGGCCGGCTTGTTCGTGTAGACGCGCGTCGAATGGAAGCGATACGCCGGCATGCGGTAGGGTGCCGTGAGGAGCTGGCCCGAGTAGTAGGTCGTGACCAGGCCGAACGAGGCGTACGCGCCGCCGTCCAACACGATGCGAGCGTCGACGGCGGTCAGGCGCCCGTCCTCCGTCGCGCCGGTGCGGTAGTGCATGTGGAACGGATGCCGCCCCCGGTGGGCGTAGAACACCTCCTCGCGCGTGTACAGGATCTTGACCGGCCGGCCCGTCTTCATGGCGAGCGCCGCCACGCAGAACTCGAGATCGAACGGCTCGGACTTGCCGCCGAAGGCACCCCCTACGAGGGGCTGGATCACCCGTACACGTGCTGGATCGAGCTCGAGCACGCGGGCGAGCTCACGGTGCAGGTAGTGGGGCACCTGAGTCGCCGACCACACGGTCAGCTTCCCGGCCCGAGGGGCGGCCCCGGGCCCGTCCGGCTCCCACAGCCCGATCGCGCAGTGCGGCTCGATGGGCGCGTGCGTCGTGCCCTCGAAGAAGTAGTCGCCCTCGACGACCACGTCCGCCTCTTCGAAGCCGGCCTCCAGATCGCCGAATTCGAGCTCGACCTTCTTGGTGATGTTGCCGTTCCAGCCCGGCTTGCGCGGCGGATGGATGTAGTCGCCCGCCTCGTAGCTCCCCTCGGCACGCAGCGCCTCGTGCGGGTCGAGGTGCGCGGGGAGCGGTTCGTAGGCCACCTCGATCAGCCCGAGGGCCTCGATGGCCGTGTCTTCGTCCACCGCCGCGACGGCCGCCACCCCGTCGCCCACGTACCGCACACGGTCCACGCAGAGAGGATACTCGTCAGGCGTCCAGGGGATGATCCCGTACGGCGTCGGCATGTCGCGGCCGCTCACCACTCCGTGTACGCCCTCGAGCGCCTCTGCTCGACTCGTGTCGATCGATACGATGCGCGCATGCGGATGCGGACTGCGTAGGATGCGCCCGTGCAGCATGCCGGGGAGCTGGATGTCGTCGGTATACACCGCCCGCCCGGAAGACTTCTGGAGGCCCTCGATCTTGCGCTGGGGCGAACCGATCAACGTGAAGTCCGACTTAGACTTACGTGACATGATCGTCCTCCTGCCGCGGTGCGACCTCGGTGGCCCCGGCGCCGGGATCCGAATCCACACTCGGATCGACCGCCTCCCGCAGGCGCGCCGCCGCGCGCTCGACCGCCTCGTAGATCTTGGTGTATCCCGTGCAGCGGCACAGGTTGCCCGAGAGGGCCACCCGGATCTCGTCGCGCGACGGCTCCAGCGTCCGCTCGAGCAGCGCGGCGGCCGACATGAGGATGCCCGGCGTGCAGAATCCGCACTGGGCGGCCCCGTTCAGATCGAACTCGTCCTGCAGGGGGTGGGGCACCTCTCCGGCCGCGAGTCCTTCGACCGTTCGGATGCGTCGGCCCTCGGCCTCGGCGACCGGCAGGATGCACGAGAGCGTGGGCACCCCGTCCACGAGCACGGTGCAAGCGCCGCAGTCGCCCTTGTCGCACCCCTGCTTCGACCCCGTCAGCCCCAGTCCGTAGCGGAGGGTCTCGAGGAGCGTGTAGTGGCCGGGGACGCCGACCTGCCGAACGTCGCCGTTCACCGTGAGGCGTACGACCTGAAGCGCGTGCTGCACGAAGGCTCCGAAGCTCGATGAACCGGTGCGGCGGGACCTCAACTTCGCGGAACCGAGCCGCACCGAGCAAGGTCCGCGCCGCGTCGCCCACGCAGCACGCGGCGAGGGGCCGCGAGCGCCGGCAGAACCTCGTGAGGCCAGCGGGGTAGCCGGGCGTCGGACGACTCCGATTCCTGCGCGCCGGACCCGCTCGGTGGGGCGGCGCGATTCAACATCGAAGAGAGGACGTGCGATGCCCTATCCGGAGATGCTCGTCGCGCCCATGCGCGAAGACCTCACGCGGGTCGGCTTCACCGAACTCAGAACCGCCGACGCGGTCGACGCGATGCTCGGTGGTGAGCGCCGTAGCGTCATTCTGGCGATCAACTCGGTGTGCGGGTGTGCGGCCGGAGCCATGCGGCCTGCAGTCGCCATGTCGATGGAACACGAAAAGACGCCCGAAATCCGGCTCACCGTTTTTGCCGGACAGGATCTGGAAGCCACGGAGCGGGCGCGCGAGTACATCACCGGCTACCCGCCCTCGTCGCCGAGTGTGGCCCTGTTCAACGACGGTGAACTCGTCTGGATGCTCGAGCGGCATCAGATCGAGGGGCGCACGCCCTACGAGATCGCCGACGACCTCAAGGCGGCCTACGACCGCTACTGCTGACACGACGGCGGGGTGCCGCCCGCCGGTCGGGCCGGACGGCACCCCACCTCGCAGCCCCGCCTCAGCCGGCCAGCTTCCCGCGCCGGCGCGCTGCGAGCCACCCGTCCAGGCTGAGGGCGCCGCCGCCGTTCGCGGCCAGCATCAGGAAGATGAAGCAGAAGAGCACCGCGGGCTCCCCGCGATTCATCAGCGGCCAGAACCCGCGCGGCGCGTGCACCATGAAGTAGGCCACGGCCATCTCGCCCGCGAGCACGAACGCGACGGGCCGCGTGAACAGGCCGACCATCACGAGTAGCCCCCCGAAGAACTCCAGCACGCCCGCGAGCCCCATCAGCGACATCAACTCGACCGGCGCGTCGCGGCCGAGCACGCCGAAGAGCTTCTGCGCCCCGTGGGCAGCGAACAGGAAGCCCGTGACGATGCGCAGCGCGTTCAGGGTGAGATGCGCCGCGCCGGTCCGTCCACTCTCGGTCGTCATCGATTCGAACCCTCGCTTACTTAAAGGATGGTCTTGCCCAGACCGCTGCCGATCAGGCCTACGGCGACCTTGGCGGTGCGGTTACCGTCGTCGAGCACGGGATTCACCTCGACCACCTCCAGGCCGAGCAGGTGGCCGGTGCGCGCCGCCGTCTCGAGGATCAGGTGAGCCTCCCGGTAGGTCAGACCCCCGGGCACCGGCGTACCCACGCCGGGCGCCACCATGGGATCCACACCGTCCAGATCGTAGCTCACCACGAAGCCGGCCGTGCCGTCGGTCATCCGCTCGATGGCTTCGCGCATACAGGCGGCGATGCCGCGTTCATCGACCTCGGTCATGGTGAACACACGCACGCCCGTCTCGCGGATCACCTCGCGCTCCGGGGGATCGAGATCGCGCGCCCCCAACACACACACGTGCTCCGACCGCACCGACGGCTCGACCCCACCCACCGAGGTCAGCTCCGTGGGCCCCATCCCCAACAGTACCGCCAGGGACATGCCGTGAATGTTGCCGCTCGGCGTCGTCTCGGGGGTGTTCAGATCTGCGTGCGCGTCGACCCAGAGCAAGCCGATCGACTCCCCGCGTTCACGATAGAACTCGGCCATCGCCGCGACCGAGCCGATCGATAGCGAATGGTCCCCGCCGAGTACGAGGGGAAAGCATCCGTCCTCGAGACCCCGCCGCACCAGCGCCCGCGTACGTCGCGCCACGTCGGTGATCTCGCCCAGGTACTTGGCCCGGGCGTCACCGCGCTCGGTCGTCTCGGGCGCCTGCGCGTGCACCGTGCCGGTCTCGATGAGCTCATAGCCCAGCCCTTCGACCTGCGCCGAGAGACCTGCGATGCGTACCGCCGAGGGTCCCATGTCGACGCCGCGGCGCCCCGCGCCGAGGTCGATAGAGACCGAAGTCACGGCGACGCGCCCCGGGCGTTCCTCGGCACTCATCATTCCTCGACCCTCACTCCCCGCCAGAACGCGACGTGGTCGCGAATGCGCGCAGCCGCCTCGCTCGGCTGGGGATAGTACCAGGCGGCGTCGACGTTCTCGGCGCCGTCGACGACGATCGTGTAGTAGCTCGCCTCCCCCTTCCACGCACAGTGTGTGCGCGTGTCGCTCTCGCGGAAGTACTCCATACGGAGGGCCTCGCGGGGGAAGTAGTGATTGCCCTCCATCAGTTCGGTGTGCTCGCTCTCGGCGATCACGACGCCGTTCCATATGGCTCGCGGCACGACTCCTCCTGTGTGGCGGGTCGACCCGGAGTGGGCCTCAGGGCTCACCCCGGCGCAGACGCTTGCGACGCTCCTTGCGCTCCCGTCGACGACGACGGCGCGCATCGCCGCCCGTCTCGCCAGGAAGCCGAACATGCACTTCGGCGCCGCCCATGCAAGCCACCCCCCGCACGCGCAGCACGGGTTGGTCCGGATCGAGCGAGGTCGGCGCGTCGGCGGAGTTGCTGAACCCGCCCATCAGAGCGAAGCCGTCCACTTCCACCGGAAGGTCGGGAGGCACGATGATCTCCACCCCACCGCAGAAGGCGAAGATGCGGACCTCGGTGATGCCGGGTGCCAGCAGCGCGTCGCGAAAGTCCAGTTCGGCGCCACCGAGCACGCCCACCACGTTGAGCTTGCGCGCGGGCACCCAGCGGCCGGTACGCTCGTACCCGCCCAGCACGGCGACCACCCAACCGTCTTCACGCACCATGCTGGGGTCGGCCGGCCTCCGCTCCGCACGGCGGGCGGGCACGGCTCCGCCCCCCACCTGGACCGGGCTCTCGCTCGACAGCGCCGGCAGGTCGGCGAGAAGACGGCGCAGATCTTCCTCTGACCCCGCGCGATGCGCCAGGTCGAGGCGCCGCTCGAACTCCTCCATCTCGAGCGTGTCGTTGGCGAAGTGCTCCATGAGCGCGTCGATCGTGCGCTCACGCTCCGCACGAATGGCCGGTCCCGGCCCGGGCCCTTCGGTCATCGCGTCATCCTCGGCGTACGTCGTTCAGCCATGCGTTCACGGTAGCGCTCCGCAGCCTTGCCCGGCAGGGGGGTGGGTGCCCCATAATGCGATTCGCGGGCAACGCCCGCCCCGCCGCAAGCGTTCCCAGGAGGTCCCCATGCGTGCGCTCCGTCCTCTACTGACCCTGGCCGTCGCCGTCTCCCTCACAGCCGCCTGTGCGTCGGGCGGGGGCAGCCGCGGTCCTACCCGCAACAGCCACGTCCTCACCGCAGCCGACCTGGAACCGCTCGGGGGCGTGACGCTCTGGGAGGCCATCCGCGAGCTCCGGCCGCAGTGGCTACGCCCGCGCCCCCCAAACAGCTTCAACGACCCCGAGGCCGCCAACCCGAAGGTCATCCTCGACCGCCAACCGTTCGGCGAGATGAACGACCTTCGCCGGATCATGGCCACGACCGTGGCGCGCGTGGAGTTCCTCTCGGCCCGGGACGCCACGACCCAGTACGGCACCGGTTACCCGGCGGGCGTGTTCGACGTGCGCTCCAAGCGCGGGGGAGACGCCGACCGTCCCTGAGGGCGGCGCCTTCCGGCCGGGCTTCGCCCCTTCGCTCAGCCCGCCCCGCGCGCGAGCCGCGCCCGCACGAATCGGGTGAGCACGCGCGCCGCCGCCACCACCTCGGCGGCGTCGACCCACTCGTCGGCCGTGTGCGCCTGCTCGATCGAGCCCGGCCCGAAGCACACGGCCGGTGTCCCGGCCGCGTTCAGGAAGGCGGCGTCGACCCACGCGGTCATGCCGGCGACGCGCCCGGGTAGTCCTTCGGCGCGCGCCGCCTCGACCAGGCCGGTCACGACGGGCGCCTCGGCCGGCACGTCGCTGCCGGGGCGGAAGAGCGCACACGAGAGCGTCGCGCCGAGCCCCTCCACGCCCGCCACCACCTCTTCGAGCACCGCGCCGAACTCGGCCATCACGGCGTCGGCGGTCTCGTCGGGTAGCGTTCGGCGCTCGAGCACGAGACGGCAGCGGGCCGGATACACCGACGGCGCGTCGCCGCCCTCGATCGTGCCCGCGTGCCACGAGCCTCGACCGAGCAACGGGTGGGCGGGCCGCTCGCCGAGCGACGGGTCGAGGCTCTCGAGCGCAACGAGGAAACGTCCGGCATGCCGCACCGCATCCACCCCCACCTCGGGTCTGGAGCCGTGGGCGGCCCGCCCCTCGAAGACCGCCTCAGCCCACACGAACCCCTTGTGTGCCGGCATCACCGCCAGGCCGGTGGGTTCGCACACCACGGCCATGTCGGCCCGCTCGGCCACGACCACGGCCTGCATCCCCAGGCTCGCGTGCTCCTCGTCGCACGTGAGCGCGACGATGAGCCTGCCCTCCAGATCGTCGTGCCGGGTGGCCGCCGCAGCGGCCAACAGGGCTCCCACGCCCGCCTTCATGTCGCAGGCGCCGCGGCCCAGGATGCGGCCGTCCACCAGATCGCCGGCGAAGGGGTCGACCTGCATGCCCTCCACGCCCACGGTGTCGAGATGGCCGTTCAGCATCAGGCTCGGCCCGCCCGCGGGGCCGCGCCGGCCCACCACGTTCCACCGTCCGGGCGCCACCTCGGCGAGGGCGACCTCGAAGCCCCAGCCGTCCAGCCAGTCCGCCGCGCGGCGCGCGACGGCCTCTTCGCCCGCGCCCCCGGGCTCGAGCAAGGGGTTCACCGAGGGGATGCGCACCAGCGCGCGGGTGAGCGCCACCGGATCGCCGGCGCGCGCGGCGCGGTCGATCGGGTCCGCGGCCCCCGGGGCTCGGGTGCTCGAACCGGCATCGGCCGCGGCGCCCCGGTCCGCGTCCTCGCCCGCCCCACGTCCGTCCGCGACGCCGCCACGGCCCGGCCGCGCCACCTCGGCTCCGTCCCCCACCTCAGCTCCGTCCCCCAC
>RFGQ01000148.1 GCA_003695865.1 Gemmatimonadota bacterium
GAGCGCGTCGACGTGAGCGGCACGCACCTGCTGGAGCGCGACGAGGTGCTGCGCCAGGCCGGCATCGGGGCCGACGCCAGCTACTGGAGCGACCGGGCCCGCTGGGTGCGGGCGCTCGAGGCGCACCCGCTGGTGCTGCGGGCCCGCGTGGAGCGGCGCTGGCCCGACGGCCTGGTGGTGCGGATCCGCGAGCGCACGCCGGTCGCGTTCGTGGGCACGCCGCTGCTCGTGCCCGTCGACGAGGACGGCGTGCCGTTGCCGCTCGATCCGACCGAACACCCGCTCGATCTGCCCCTGCTGCGCGTTCCGCCCGCCGAGGGCCGCGAGGGCCGCCCCGACCCCCGCGCCGTGCGCGTGCTGTCCGCAGCGGCAGGACGGCTGGCTGCCGACCCCCGCGTGCCCCCCATGCTGAGCGAACTGCGGCTCGAGGCCGACGGCACCGTGGTCGCGCTGCTGGGCGCCGACGACGTGGAGCTGCGCTTCCGCCCGCCGCTCACGCCGCTCCGCCTGCGCGAGGGGCTCGCCGCGCTGGGCGACGGACTCGAGCGTCGGCCGGCGGATCGCCTGCGCCTGGTCGACCTGCGCTTCGAAGACCAGGTCGTGGTCCGCTACGCCGGGCCGCGCGAGCGCGGCGAGGTGGCACCGTGAGCGCGGCGCTGGTGGCCGGCGTCGACATCGGCACGACCCGTACCTGCGCGGTCGTCGCCGAGGTGGCCGAGGACGCGCGCGGCCATACGGTCGCGAAGATCCTGGGCGTCGGTCAGGCGCGCACGCAGGGCGTCAAGCAGGTGGTGAGCAACATCGAGGAGACCACCGAGTCGGTGCGGGGCGCCATGCGGGAGGCCTCCCTCATGGCCGGCACCGAGGTGGACCGGGTCTACGTGGGGGTCGACGGTGAGCACGTCGAGGCCATGACCTCGCTGGGCGTGGTTCCCGTGCGCAGGGGCGAGATCACTCCGGCCGACGTGGACGCCGTGCACGAGGTGGCGCGGGCCGTCGCGCTGGGGCCCGACCGGGAACTGCTGCACGCGGTGCCGCAGGAGTACCGCGTGGACCACCAGCACGACGTGAAGGATCCGGTCGGCATGGCTGCGGTGCGGCTCGAAGCCGACGTCTACCTGATCACCGGCTCGTCGGTCGTGGGCGACAACATCCGCAAGGCGGTGCAGCGGGCGGGCTTCGGCGTCGAAGAGCTCGTCTTCGAGCCGCTGGCGGCGGCGCGCGCCGTGTTGACGGAAGACGAGAAAGAGGTGGGTGTCGCCATGGTGGACATGGGCGGCGGCACCACCGACGTGGCGGTCTACTACGGCGGCGAACTCCGCCAGGTGGCGGTGCTTCCTGTGGGCGGCCTCACGATCACCAACGACCTGGTGCGCGGCCTGTCCATCCCCTTCGCGGAGGCCCGCCGGGCGAAGGAGACCTACGGCGTCGCGTTCGCTCAGCTCGTGGATCCTACCGAAGCGGTCGAACTGCCGGGGCCATCACCCGGCCAGACCCGCCAGGTGGCCCGCGAACTCATCGCCCACGTCGTGGAGCAGCGGCTGGACGAGATCTTCGGCATGGTGCACGAGCTGCTCGAGTGCAACGGGCATCTCCCCCACCTGGGGGCGGGCATCGTGCTCACCGGCGGCGCCTCGTCGATGCACGGCACACGCGAGCTGGCCCAGCACGTGTTCGCGGCGCCGGTGCGCTACGGGCTGCCCGGCGAAGGGCTGGCGGGTCTGGCCGACTCCGTCGGCCGCCCCCGCTTCGCGACGGCCGTCGGGCTCGTGCTGCACGGGATGGATCGCTACGCCCGTACCGGGCGCGGCGCCTCGACCTTCACCTCGGGACTCGTCTCGCGTGTCGGGTCCTGGATCAAGGAGTTCTTCTGATGACGGCCGGAGCGGATCGGCCCGCGAGAGGTCGTCGTCGGGAGGGCGGTTCACACACACACACCACCCCTCAGTCCACGGAGGACCAGACCATGATGATCTTCGAGTTCGAAGAGTCTCCCCTGCAGAGCGCGCGGATGAAGGTGATCGGCGTCGGGGGGGCGGGCGGTAACGCCGTCAACCGGATGATCGACGAAGACCTGGAAGGGGTCGAGTTCATCTCGGCCAACACCGACGCCCAGGCGCTCAGCAGTTCGCGGGCGCAGGTCACGCTGCAGCTCGGCAAGAAGCTGACCCGCGGACTGGGCGCGGGGGCTCGCCCCGAGATCGGCCGGCAGGCGGTTGCCGAAAGCGCCGAAGAGGTGCGGCAGGCGCTCGAGGGTGCCGACCTGGTGTTCGTCACCGCGGGCATGGGTGGCGGCACGGGCACGGGCGCCGCGCCCATCGTGGGCGAGATCGCCCGCGAGATGGGCGCGCTCACCATCGCGATCGTGACCCGGCCCTTCTCCTTCGAGGGGAAGAAGCGCATGCGCCAGGCCGAGCAAGGCCTCGCGGAGCTGCGCCGCACGGTCGACACCATGATCGTGGTTCCCAACGACCGGCTGCTGTCGGTTGTGGGCAAGGGCACGTCGTTCAAGGACGCGCTCAAGAAGGCCGACGAAGTGCTTCTGCACGCGACGCAGGGTATCTCGGACCTGATCCGCGTACAGGGCGTCGTCAACGTCGACTTCGCCGACGTGCGCACGGTCATGTCGTGCCGCGGGCCCGCCCTCATGGGTTCGGGCTTCGGCGAGGGCGACAACCGCGCGCAGGAGGCGGCCCAGGAGGCGATCTCGTCGCCCCTGCTCGACAACGTGTCGATCGCGGGCGCCAAGGGCGTGCTCATCAACATCACCGGCGGCATGGACCTCGCCATTGACGAGGTCCATCAGATCTCGACAATTATTCAAGAGGAGGTCGGAGACGAGGCCGAGATCATTTTCGGCGCCGTGCACGACCCCGAATTGGAGGGCAAGATCCGGGTCACGGTCATCGCGACGGGGTTCGATTCGGAGGCCGGAGCGGAGGATTCGGTGATCCGGCCCGATTTCCGCCGCCACGTCTCGCCGCAGCCGAGCGTCCGCCAGACGCCCGAGCGCGCGACCGCCACGGCGGCCCGGCCGCAGCCGCAGGTGCAACCCCAGCTGCAGGCGCAGCCCCAGGTCCGCGTGGCGGTGGGCGGCGGCGCGCCCCAGCCGATTGCGGCGCCCGAAGTGGCGCCCTTCCAGCGGCAGCACGAGCGGGTCGTGACCCGCGAGCAGATCGGGGAGCTGGACATCCCCACCTTCATCCGGCGGCAGATGGACTGAGGCCTCCAGGCCGGATGGTGTGTGTGTAGCGGGGCGCTCCCCCGGGTGGGCCGGTCCACCCGGGGGGCGGTCCCGCGTGTCGTACGGAGCCCAAGGGGGCGGTGGATGAAGACGATCGTGACCAGAGCGCTGCCCGCGGTGCTCCTTCTGGCCGTTCTCTGGGCCTGGAGGACGGGTGGCGAGGTGCCCAACGTGGGCCTGGTCTCGCCCGTCTACGCAGCGCCCGCCGAGACGCTCGAGACCTATACCCTGGCGCCCGGACAGACCCTGGGCGGTGTGCTGTCCAGGGCCCTTTCGGCGAACGATCAGCGAGACTTCCTGCTCGCCTTCCAGGAGCAGGAGAGCCCCCGGAGGCTGCGCGAAGGCACCGAGGTGACGCTCCGCTGGTCCACCAGCGAGCCCAGGGCGCTGCGCGGCGTGGACGTGGCCCTCGACGCCGACGAGACGGTGCGCCTCAGGCGGGGAGGGGCCGGCTGGCAGGCGACGCGCGTGCGTACGCCGGTGCGCGTCGACACGGTGTTCGCGTCGGGGCGCATCGCGTCGTCGCTCTGGAACGCGGTCGTCGCCAACGAAGCCCTGTCGGAGCTGAGCCCGGCCGACCGCGCGCGGCTCATCGACGCGCTCGACAAGATCTTCCAGTGGCAGATCGACTTCGTGCGCCAGATCCGTGAGGGCGACGCCTACCGCTTCGCGTACGAGCTCGAGATCCGACCCGACGGCACCATGCGCAGCGGGCGCGTGCTCGCCGCCGAGCTGGTGAACGCAGGCCGCTCCTATCACGCGCTCTACTTCGACCCCAACGGCGACGGCCGGGGCACTTACTACGACCTGGACGGCAAGTCGGTGCGACGCGCGTTCCTGAAGAGCCCCATCGCCTTCCGCTACCGCATTTCGTCGCGTTTCTCGAACGGTCGGTTCCACCCGATCCTGAAGCGCTGGCGGGCGCACCGGGGGGTGGACTTCGCGGCGAACGCGGGCACCCCCGTGATGGCCACGGGCGACGGCGTGGTCGTACGCCGTGGGCGGGCCGGGAACTACGGCAACCTCGTCGAGATCCGCCATCCCAACGGCTTCACGACCCGCTACGCGCACCTGAGCCGCTTCGCACGCGGCGTCTCGGTGGGCAGCCGGGTCAAGCAGGGCGAGACCATCGGTTACGTGGGCGCCACCGGTCTGGCCACCGGCCCACACCTGCACTACGAGCTTCGTCTGCGCGATCAGGCGCGTGACCCGCTCAGCATCGAACTGCCCGCGGGCGATCCCGTGCCTCGCGACCGCTGGGAGGAGTGGGAGGCCCAGCTCATGCCTCGCCTCGCCCTGCTCGACCGCGCGCCCCGGCTCAGCCCCGAGCCGGCTCGCCGCGCCGACGGTGAGGCCGATGGCCTCGACTGACGCTCCCGGTCGGGCTTGAGCGGGGCCGTGTTGACGGCGCTGCTGCTGGCCGGCGCCGCCCTCGCCTTTTCCGTCTGGATCTACCGGCGGCGTGAGTTGCCGCTCCCCGGCCTGTGGCCGCTCGCCCTCCTCAGAACCGGGGCCCTGGCCCTCACGCTCGCGCTGCTGGTCGACCTGCGTGTGCCCGCCCCGGTCGCGCCTGGCGGCGCCCGCTCCGCGCTCCTGCTCGACGTGTCCCTCAGCCTGGCCGGCGACGGCGGGCGCCCCTGGAGGGAGGCGCTCGACTCGGTCCGGGCCGGCCTCGCGGCCGAGCCCGCCCTGGTGCTCTTCGGCGAGCGCCCCCGCCGCGCCGAGCCCTCCGTGCTGGACACGCTGCGCCCGGAGGATCGCGCCAGCCGGGTGGCCGGGGCGCTCGCCGCGGCCGCCGAGGCGGGCGCCGAGCGGGCGGTCGTGGTGAGCGACGGGCGTCTGGCCGACCCGGCCTCGGCGCTGGCCGCTGCGGAGCGGGCCGGCCTGGCGCTCAGGCTGGTGCGCGTGGGGGGCGAGGCGGCCAACGCCGCCGTCGAGCGTGTGCGGGTGCCTACGACCCTCGAGCGGGGGGATTCGTTGCGCTTCGAGCTGGACGTGCGGGCCGAAGGCGGCGCGGCCGACACCCTCGTGCTCGAGCTGCTCGAGGAAGGAAGGACCGTGTGGCGCGAGCGACGGCCGGTGGGCGCGGGCTCGGTGCGGCTCACGGTGGCGGGGGCCCTGCCGCCGCCGCGTGCCGAGGGCTGGGTGCGCTACACGGCGCGCGTCGTCCGGGCCGGCGACGCCTTCGCGGCGGACGACGCCCTCGACGCGCTCCTCGAGGTGGCCGGGCGCCCGCCCGCGGTCGTGTTCGTGTCGGTCGCGCCCGACTGGGAACCGCGCTTCCTGCTGCCCGTACTGGCGCAGGTGACGGGCCTCGAAGCGCGCGGCTTCGTGGCCCTGGCCGACGGGCGCTTCGTGCCTACCGGGGGGGGTAGCGACCCTGCGGCGCCGGTGGACAGCAGCGCGGTGCGCGCCTGGACGGACGAGGCGGCCCTGCTGGTGGTGCAGGGCGCCGGCGAGGCCCTACCC
>RFGQ01000149.1 GCA_003695865.1 Gemmatimonadota bacterium
GACGCGGGGCCTTCGCCCGGGCAACAGCCCGGCCCGGGCGGGCCGCCCCCAACGCACGACCCCGGCGGGCGTGGCCCGCCGGGGTCCGCGTCGGCTCCCGGTTCGCGTGCGACCGCCGTCAGGGCTGCCGCGACGGATGGTTCCTGAGCACGTCGCTCTTACGGACGTTGATGGTCACCACACCACCCGAGTCGGTCACGCCGAAGAGCTTGACCACGACGCAGGCATCTTCCGTCGGCCCGCCCTGCGCCGGGTGGGGCATCTGGAAGTTACCCGCCTCGAAGATCTCGATCGCGTCGCCGATGAAGTTGCCCACCTGGTCGAAGACCGGTGTGGTCGCGCAGGTGAGCCCCGCGTTGTCCTCGGGGAACGGTAGCGTCGCCCGGAGCGGTCCCGAGACCACGTCCCGGATGAAGATCCGGCCCGACCGGAAGAAGTGGAACGTGTCGATGATGTCGATCGTGTGCTCGCCCGTCCCCAGGAACGCCAGGTGCGTGTTCGGATCGTATACGCCCGTGGGGTTCGACAGGCTCACCGCGTTCGCGTGCAGCGGATGCAGCACCGCCCCCGCCCCGCCGTCGGGCAGGTCGCCCACGCCCTGCAGGCGCAGGTCGGTCGTGAAGAAGTACGCCTGGAAGCCCCGGGCCACGCCGAGCGTGCCGTCGTAGTTCAGGCCCAGCCCGCGCACGGTCTCGCCTGCGTTCGTCATGAGGTCGGTCACCTCGATGACGTCGCTCACGCGGTCGGCGCCCGCCTCGTACATGATGATGCGGCCGACCGGCTCGACCGATCCCTCGCCGAACACCACCCAGCCCCCGTCGCCCGACGCGGTCACGAAGGTCGTGTCGGAGAAGCCCAGGGCGGGCACGCTCCAGCGCGCGCCCGGAATGAAGACGATGTCGGAACCGCCGCCGATGGCCGCGTTCGCGGCCGTGTCGAGCGTGTCGGGACCGAACGTCACCGTCGAAGAGAGATCCCCCGGCGTGTGGTCGACGATGGTGATGTTGCCGACGCCGTCCGAGAACGTGCCGGCGAATACGTCGTCCACGTTGCCGATCGCCGAGAAGTCGGGGTTGGAGGTCAGCGTGGCGTGGTCCGTCAGGATGACCACCTCGGGATCGACCCCGCCGGCCGGCACGAACGCCTTGCGGATCGTCCCGAAGTCGCCGAGTTCGGTCACTTTCGTCGAGTACAGGATGCGTCCCGTCGAATCCACGGCCAGGAACTGCGGGCGGTCCGAGAACCCCGGCGGCTGCGCGTCGGGGATGAACGTGACCAGGTACCGCACCTGACCCGCGTCGTCGATGCGCGTCTCGACGTCGAAGAGCACCACGTCGGGGGTCAGGAACCGGCGCAGCGGATCCTCTCGCGGCACCTCGGAGCCGTCCGTCGCGCCCAGCGCCACATTCGAGACGTTCGTCCCCCCCGAGTTGGCCACCAGCAGCGTGTCGCCGGCCCGGTTCAGCCACAGGCCCCACGGCTCCGAGCCCACGGGCACGGCTTCGGTGAACTGCTCGGTGTCGAGCTTGAAGACCTCGATGCGGTCGCGGTCGTGGTTCGACAGGTAGAGCTGGCGGCGAACCGTGTCGACAGCGGCGTCGAGGATGAGCCCGCCCTCGGGCAGCACCACGGTGCGCCCGGCGACCACGGTCCGCTGCAGGCGCAGGCCGGCACGGTCTTCGGCCACGGTCTCGCCCGTGGGCAGCGCCGCAC
>RFGQ01000150.1 GCA_003695865.1 Gemmatimonadota bacterium
ACCAGAGGCTGGAGTGCCGCGCGGGTCGCCGCCCGCCAGGCCCCGGCGAGCCCCGCGTCGGCCGCCTTGATCGCCTGGATGTCGGCCGGGATCGCGACCAGGGCGTCGCATTCCGGATCCAGTGCGTCGGACTCCGGAGCCAGCGCGTCGACCGCCGGAGTCAGTGCGTCGACCGCCGGAGTCAGTGCGTCGACCGCCGCCGGCACGCCGGGCGCCGGGCCGGCAGGATGCGGTTCAGCCGCCTCGGCCAGAATCCGGACCGCGGTGGGACCTGCCCGGCCTGCGGCCGGCGGTTCCTGGGCACCGCTCCCAAGGGCGGCGGTGCTCGACTCGTTCTCGAGAAACGCACGCACGTGGGGCGCATCCAGGCGCCAGCACACCACGAAGCGGTCCGTACCGATGCCCGCGTGCAGGGGTGAATTCGAGGCACCGTAGAGATCCACGTGGTACTCGGGCGCCGTGGCCCCGAGCTTGTGCAGGTTGAGCCAGGCGTTTCGGGACTCGAGCGGGTCGAAGGTCCAGCGCACGCGCCGTACCCCGCGCTCCAGCATCACCCGGCCCTGGTAGCGTTTGAGAGCCAGTCCCAGGCCCTCATCGCGCAGATCGGAACGGACCGCGAGCATGTCGGACCAGTGCACCGGCTCGCCCCGCTCCACACCCGTCAGTCCGAACACGAACGCCACCATCTCATCGCCGTCGAAGGCGCCCGCCACCAGACCGCCCAACCGCTGGGCGACCATGAGTATGGCCCCGGGCACGCGCTCGGCGAAGCCCTCGCCCCAGACCGCCTCCTGGAACGCGACGCAGCGTGCGAACTCGTCGTGCCCGGCCAGGGGACGGATCACGTAGCGGCCGTGGCGGGCAGGATCGGGGAGGAGGTTCGGATCGGGAAGGAGACGCGGATCGTTCATGCGGGCAAGATCCCGCTCGCCATGGGGGTTGGCCAGGGGGCGGGCCAGAGACCCGACCGGGCCCGAGGGAGCCCTGCCCGCGGCGGGTCGGGGGGACCCCGATGCGAGGCCGGACTGTAGAACCGTACCGGCCCGCGCTTTTCCGGGCGGGTCGGCCGCACGCGGCCGTACAGCAACTCCCCGACCGCAGGGGGCCCAACGTGATCTCGATCCCGCCCGCCCGCTCGGCCCGGCCCGCCGCCGGACTCGTGCTCGTGCTCCTGGCAACCGGCTGCGTCTCGGTCAAGCACACCATGCTTGCCCGTGACTTCCGCGGACCGCCGGTGCCGGCCGACGAGGTGCAGGTCTACCTGGCCGGTGAAGACGTGCCCGACCACACCCGCGTCGCGGTGCTCACCGCCTCGGGCGACACCGACTTCTCGAACGACAACGACCTGGTCAAGAAACTGCGCGAGAAGGCGGGCAAGCTGGGCGCCAACGCCATCATCCTGGGAGATCTCGAGAGCCCCAGCGCGGGCGCCGTCGCGCTCAAGGCACTGGCCGACACCCGCCTCGACCGACGCGCCGTGGCCGTCGCCGTGTTCGTCCCGTCGCTCAGGCCCGGCCCGCCCCCTACACCAGCCCCGCGTCGCTGACGAGCAGTGCGGCCAGAAGGGCCGCACGCTCCGGGAGGCGGTCGACGATCACGTGCTCGTGGACCGCATGCGCTCCGTCGCCGACCGGACCCAGCCCGTCCAGGGTAGGGGCGTACCGGCAGGTCAGATTGCCATCCGAGGCGCCCCCGGACATGCCGTGGCCCAGCCCCACCCCCATGGCCCGCGCC
>RFGQ01000151.1 GCA_003695865.1 Gemmatimonadota bacterium
CGCGCCGCACGAGGCGGACGCCGGGCCGGGTCCTGCGAACCGGGTCCACCGGCTCCCGCCGGCGGTCGGATCAGCCGAAGAAGCGGCCGATCGCCTCGAGCACGCCCGACACGTCGACGCCCTTGACCTTCACGAACCAGGGCGCGAGCACGAGCGAGACCACGCTCATGAGCTTGATCAGGATGTTGAGCGACGGACCCGACGTGTCCTTGAACGGGTCTCCCACCGTATCGCCCACCACCGCGGCCTTGTGCGAGTCGGATCCCTTGCCCCCGTACGCGCCGCCCTCGATGTACTTCTTGGCGTTGTCCCAGGCGCCGCCGGCGTTGGCCATGAAGAGCGCGAGCAGCACACCGGTCACCGTGGCTCCCGCCAGCAGCCCGCCGAGCGCCTCGACCCCGAGGACATAGCCCACCAGCACGGGGGCCGCCACGGCCGTAATGCCCGGCAGGATCATCTCGCGCAGCGCGGCTCGGGTCGAGATGTCGACGCAGCGGGCGGAGTCGGGCTTGGTCGTCCCCTCCATGATGCCCGCGATCTCGCGGAACTGGCGGCGGACCTCGTCGACCATGCCCTGCGCGGCGCGACCGACCGCCGTCATCGTGAGCGCCGCCACGAAGAAGGGCAGCATCCCGCCGATGAAGAGGCCGATCACGACCAGCGGGTTCACGATGTTGATGCCCTCGGCCGACAGACCCACCTTCGACGCGTAGGCGCTGAAGAGGGCGAGCGCCGTGAGCGCCGCCGAGCCGATCGCGAAGCCCTTGCCGATGGCCGCGGTGGTGTTCCCGATGGCGTCCAGCGAGTCGGTGATCTCGCGCGTCTCGGGCCCGAGCTTGCTCATCTCGCTGATGCCACCGGCGTTGTCGGCGATCGGGCCGTAGGCGTCGACCGACATGGTCACGCCGACCGTGGCCAGCATCCCGACCGCCGCGATGCCGATCCCGTACAGGCCCGCGACCACGAACGAGGCGTAGATCGCGCCGCAGATGAGCAGCAGGGGGATCGCCGTCGACTCCATGCCGACCGCGAGCCCGGTGATGATGTTCGTGGCGGACCCGGTCTGGCTGGCGTCGGCGATCTTCCGGATCGGCTTGGCCGCCGTGTAGTACTCGGTGACCAGCCCGATCAGGATGCCCACGATGGTGCCGGCCATGATCGCCACCCACGGTCCCAGCGCCGGAAGCGCCCGGCCGGCGTCGTCGACCACCTGGAAGTCCATCGCGCGCACGATGAAGAACATCACGGCGAGGAACAGGCCCGCCGCGATGAACGTCACGTTGCGCAACGCGCCGGCGGGGTTCGTGCGCTCGAGCGCCTTCATCATGCCGATCCCCACGAGCGAGGCGAGCAGCCCCAC
>RFGQ01000152.1 GCA_003695865.1 Gemmatimonadota bacterium
CCGCCGACATGCCCTGGGTGCCGACCTTCGCCAGTGAGGAACTCGAAGCGCTTCCTGACGGAGACACGGAGCCCGTGGCCTCGGCGCCCGACGAGGTGGCCTACCTGCAGTTCACGTCGGGGAGCACGAGCTTTCCGCGGGGCGTGGTCATCACGCAGCGCGCGGCGATGGCGAACCTACAGGGCATCGTGCGCACCGGCCTCGAGGTACGCGGCGGAGACCGCTGCGCGTCGTGGCTTCCGTTCTACCACGACATGGGCCTGGTGGGCTTCCTGCTCGGACCCATGGTCTCGCAGGTCTCCGTCGACTTTCTGCGCACCCGCGACTTTGCGGTGCGGCCGCTCTCGTGGCTGCGCCTGATCAGCGCCAACCGTGCGACGATCGCCTTCGGCCCCCCGATCGCGTATCAGCTCTGCCAGCAACGCATCCGCCCTGAACGGGTCGAGGGTCTCGACCTGCGCTCGTGGCGCGTGGCAGGCGTGGGCGCCGAGATGATCCGCCCCGACGTGCTCGACGGGTTCGCGCGGGCGCTCGAGCCTGCCGGCTTCGATCGACGCGCGTTTCTGCCCTGTTACGGACTGGCCGAATCGACACTGGCGGTATCGTTCTCGGCCCTGGGCGAGGGCGTGCGCTGCGAAGGCGTCGACACCGATGTGCTCGCCGAGACGGGTGAAGCCAGGCTCGCCGGCCCGGGCACGCGCGCCATCACCGAACTCGTGGACTGCGGCCGGGTCCTGCCGGGCCACGAGATCCGCATCTGCGACGAAGACGGGCGGCCGCTCGGCAAGCGGCGGACCGGGCGCGTGATGCTGCGGGGGCCCAGCGTCATGAAGGGCTATTTCGAGAACCCGCTCGCGACGGCCGAGGTGCTGGACGACGACGGCTGGCTCGACACGGGCGACCTGGGCTACCTGACCGACGACGGGTTGTTCATCACCGGGCGGACGAAGGACCTGATCATCATCAACGGCCGCAATATCTGGCCGCAGGACCTCGAGCACCTGGCCGAGCAGGAAGACGCCATCCGCGTGGGAGACGCCTCGGCCTTCGCCGTGTCGTCTCCCGAGGGTGGAGACGTGGCGGTGCTGGTGCTCCAGTGCCGCCTGACCGACGAGGACGCGCGCCGTGCGCTGATCGAACGGGTGAAGGGGCAGGTGTACGCCCACTTCGGGCTGCAGTGCATCGTCGACCTGGTGCCTCCGGGAACCCTGCCCAAGACGTCGTCCGGCAAGCTGTCGCGCGCCGAGGCGAAGCGCGGCTTCCTCGACCGCACCGGGTGGGGGCAGCTCGAAACGGTCGGCGGCGCGTCGAATCCCTGAGCCCCCCCCGACCGTGGGCCGCCGCGTCGCGCTGACCGGCGCCACCGGGTTCATCGGCGCCGCGCTCCTCGCCGCTTTCCGCGCGCGCGGGTGGACGGTGCGCGCGCTTACCCGGCGTCCCCGCGCTCCACTCGAAGGCGTGTGCTGGGTGGAGGGCGACCTCTCCGACGAAACTGCTCTCACCCGGCTCGTGGAAGGCGCCGAGGCGGTGGTGCACTGCGCCGGCGCCGTGCGGGGTGCTTCGCAGGCCGACTTCGACCGCGTCAACGTGGCGGGGGCTGCCGGCGTCGCGCGGGCCGCGCGGTCGAACGGCGTGCTCGAGCGCTACCTGCTCGTGTCTTCCCTGGCCGCCCGCGCACCTCACCTCTCGTGGTACGCACGCAGCAAGCGGGACGGCGAAGACGCCACCGCCGAGGCACTCGGCGGAGCCGTTCCCTGGGCAGCGCTTCGCCCCACCGCGGTGCACGGTCCGGGCGACCGCGAGATGCGCCCGCTGTTCACCCTGATGCGGCGGGGCTGGCTCCCCGTGCTCGGACCGGCCGATGCCCGCGTGACCCTGCTCCACGTGGACGATCTGGTTAGCGCGGCGGTGGCGTGGCTGGAGCATCCGGCCCCGCCGACGGGCCGGTTTGAGCTTCACGACGGCACACCCGACGGGTATAATTGGCCGCGGATCGCCCGGATCGGTGAGGAGGTCTGGGGACGGCGGATTCGCCCCGTGCGCATCCCCGCCGCGGCCCTGCGAGGCGCCGCCGCCGTGAACCTGGCGTTGGCCCGTCTCGTCGGGCGCGCTCCCATGCTCACACCGGCCAAGGTCCGCGAGCTGCGGCACCCTGACTGGCGCTGCGACAATACGGCGATCCAGCGGGCGGTCGGGTGGACCCCCAGGCTGGACCTCGCGACGGCACTCCGCCGAGACCCGACGCTCGGAGCCTCGAAGGGGTCCTGAGGATTCCATGGCTGAACGAGACCAGATTCTGGAGCGGCTCTACGTGCACCTGCGGCCCCTGACGCCCGCGCACGTGGAGCTCACCCCCGAGACCGACCTGGTGGGCACGCTGGGCCTCGACTCGACGACGGTGATCAACATCGTCCTGGATGTGGAGGACGAGTACGACGTCTCGGTCCCCCTCAACGCCCTCGCCGACATCCGCACCGCCGGCGAGCTGGCCGACCTGATCCACCGCCTCTGCGAGGACGGCTGATGTCGCTCCTCGATCCCCTGCGGGCACTCGGCGAGGCACGCCGTGCGCTCGTGGGCGACGCCGGCACCACCGA
>RFGQ01000153.1 GCA_003695865.1 Gemmatimonadota bacterium
CTCGACGACCTGCGCGCGCAGCCCGGCCAGCGAGTCCCGCAGCGCGGCCAGCTCGCGCGCCTCCCGGGCCCGCTCCATCGCGTCGAGCGTCGCGCGGCCCAGCCATACGGCCGCGGCCAGGCCGGCCACGGCGACGAGCATGCGGCGCGCGCGCACAGCCGCCTCCTACCGCGTGCCCGCGGCCTGTGGACGCAGCGGCGAGTAGCCGATGCCGTCCGGCCTCGGTCCGGTCCCGTAGTAGCCCAGCACGGCGCGCCGCTCCACGTCGATCACGGCCGCACGCCCCTGAGCGCTCAGCGACAGGAAGACGACCCCGGGGTCGCGGTAGAACGCCATGCTCTGCGGCCCGCCGCCGGGTAGCTCGAGCCGCCCGGTCTCGCGACGGCTCGAGGCGTCGAAGAAGCGAAGCACGTGACCGCGCAGGTCGGGCACGAGCACGGTGCGCTCGTCGGGTGTGAACAGGATGCGGTACGGCCAGCCGAAGCCCGAAGCCGCCCGCTCCGTGCGCCCGGTGGCCGGATCGACCACCGTGAGCGAGCCCTCGGCGTTGGAGCCCACCCACACCTCGTCGCCCGCGCGGGTGACGGCGATCGCTTCGGGTCGGGCCGGAACGGCGAACTCGCCCTCGAAGCGTCGGGCGGCCACGTCGATCTCGCTCACCGAGTTGCCGCGCCCGTTCGAGGTGAAGATCCGGCTGCCGTCTCCGGTGAGCGCGAGCATGTGCGAGCCGCCGGCGCCCGTGGGGGCGGTGCCCACGACCTCGCCCCGATGGACGTGCACGAGCACGACCGCGCCGGCGGCCTCCGAGGTGACCACCACCAGACTGTCTCCGGGCAGGAAGGCGATGCCGTGCGGCCGGCGGTACTCGCCCAGCTCGATCGTGCGGGCCACGCGCAGGCGCGCCACGTCGAGTACGGTGAGGGTGTGGCCCTCACTGCGCGCCCCGTAGTCGGTGGCCACCGCCCAACGGCCGTCGGCGCTCACCACGAGTTCGTGCGGCCCGTCGCCGGTGGGCAGCACCGCCAGGCGCCGGCCGCTCGCCAGGTCGAGGAAGGTCGCGGTCGCCGCGCCCTTGTTCAGCACGATCAGCGTGCCTTCGAGCCCGTCGGGCAATTCGGCACCTCCCTGCGCCGACAGCCCCGCCGCTCCCGGGCCGCCCCCCAGCGCGGCCGCGGCCAGCAGGCCCGCGCAGGTGAGCTTTCTTCCCAGCGTCGTCGCTCCTCGTCCCCACATCACGCTCCCCCTTGCTTCCGTCTCCCGGCGCCGATTCCGACGCCCTTCATCGGAAGAGTAGGACGCTCAGAAGTAGGTGGCGAGCCCGATCTGGTAGCCGGCCCGGATCGCGGTGGGGTTGCCGAGCATGTCGCGGTGCCACTCACGCCGGTAGTTGGCCCGGAACACCGTGTTGGACGTGGGCCGGAACGAGATCCCGGGCACAACCGCGGTGGTCTCGTCGAAAATGTTGCGCCCCGTGGCCGAGAACGTGCCCACGTTCATGTCGAGGCGCTCCAGGCGCAGGTCGAGCGCGAGCACGGACGGCCGTTCGTAGCCGGCCAGGTGCGGCCGCCACACGGGCACCGACACGTCGAGGTAGCCGCCCCACTGCCGGTCGCCGAACAGCTCGGCCAGATGCGAAGGTACGTCGATGTCTGCCAGCGCCAGCTCGGTGCGCACCTCGACGCCGCGGATCTCGGCCTGCGCGTCGAAGGCGAAAATCGTGACGCGGCGCTCGTCGTCGACGGCATCGCCCTCGATGCGGTACGTGTTGTAGATGCCGGTATAGAACGACGCCCCGACCTCACCCCAACCGGGCCGCTGAAGCCCGAGGCGACCGGTCCACGCGGGCGAGCCGTTGTTGTCTTCGGCAAACAGCTCTTCGCTCTTGCCCGAGGGGATGTGCGTGCGGCCCTCCTCGTTCACCAGGATGCCGTCCTGCAGACCGTTGGTCAGGTACAGGTCGTACGAGACCGTGTAGCGGCCCGGAAAGAACTTTCCGAACACGCCGAAGCCCACTTCGGAAAGCGTGCTCGGAATGATCTCGGTCGTGACGAGCGGGCGGTCCACGAAGTTCCACTGGGGACTGTCGTGGTTGGCGTTCAGATAGCCGATGGGCGGGAGCAGGACCCCGGCGCGGATCACGAGCGACGGGTTGATCCGTACGTCGAGCAGTGCCGTCTCGAGGGCGATCTCCTCGGTGCCGTGCTCGAACTCCAGCTCCGAGATGAAGCGGATGCGCGGGCTGATGCTTCCGAAGACGAAGATGTTGAAGCGGCGCATCTCCATCGAGAAGCCGTCGCCGATGCCGTCCTCTTCGAAGTGGTTGGTGTTGGCCTCGACGTATCCCCCGATCGCGGTGGAGCGGACCGAGGTGATGAACGGGCGGTTGTAGGGACCGTCCTGGGCCACGAGGGTGTCGGCGGCCCTGAGGGTGTCGGCCTGCGCGGCGGCCGACGCGGGCCGGCCCACGGCCACCGCGGCGGCGGCGAGGGCAAGCACGCAGGCCGGCCCGACGGTGCGGGCGTCGGGAAGCAGCTTCATCGTTCGGATCCTCTGGAGGTCGTGACTATGGTCAGGGTGCCGCCCTCGATGCGGACCGGGAAGGCGGCGAGGTCTCGTTCCGCGGGTCCCTTCAGCACGCGGCCGTCGGGGCCGTACTCGCTGCCGTGGCAGGGGCAGACGATGCGCGAGCCGTCGGGTTCGGCCTGACACCCCTGATGCGTACAGCGGGTAAGCACGGCCGTGAACCGACCGGGGCCGTGGCGGTGCACGTAGATGGGCATTCCCGCCTCGGGAAAGTCCACGAGCACCCCGGGCGCGGTGTCGAACGCATCGAGCGGCACGCGCAGCCCGCCCTCCGGCGTCCGCACCGGCGTGAGGAAGGGCACGCTCGCGCAGCCCTCGAGCAGCGGCAGGGCGCCCATGCACCCCGCGCCCATCCCCATGGCGCTCAGGCGCGCGAGGAAGGCGCGCCGCGTGGGAGCCTCGCCGGCAGGGCAGCCGCCCTCGGCGCCGGCCCGGCCGGCCTCGTGCGGTTCGCTCACAGCGAGCGCAGGAACGCCAGCAGGCGCTCCTGGTCCTCTGCCGACAGGCCACGGAAGGCCGCGCGGCTCGCCGAGCCCTCGCCCCCGTGCAGTTCGATCGCCTCGCGCAGCGACCGGGCGCGCCCGTCGTGCATGTAGAAGGCGATCCCGCCCTGGAACTCCTCCGACAGTCCGAGACCCCAGAGCGGGGTGGTGCGCCATTCCGACGTGGCCGCACGGCCTTCGGTGTACCCGTCGTCCAGTTCGGGGCCCATGTCGTGGAGAAGCAGGTCGGTGTAGGGATGGAACGTGACGCGGTCCAGCGGCGCGATCTCGGAGGGGCCGGTGCGCAGCGTGGGCACGTGGCACTTTGCGCAGCCGATCTGCTCGAAGATCACCTCTCCGTCGCGCACGTCCGGGTCGTCGAGGTCGCGGCGCAGGGGCACACGCAGCGTCTTCAGGTAGAAGACCACCGCGTTGAGCTCGGACGAGGGGATCTCGGGGTCGGGGACGCCGTCCTCGGCGAAGTTGCCCACGCCCGCGTGCAGCAGATCGCGGTTGAACAGGTCGGTCGTGAGGCCCATGTCCTGCAGGTAGGCGTTCATCGTCTGATGCAGCAGGTTGATGGCCGCCGCCTTGCGCCCGAACCGGCCGATCAGCTTGCCGTCCACCAGGGTGTGTCGGGTGGGCGAGCCCCCGAACGTGGCCGCTTCGAGAGCGGCGATCTCACCGATCACGCCCTCTGGGTC
>RFGQ01000154.1 GCA_003695865.1 Gemmatimonadota bacterium
CCCCCCATGGTCGCCCTCGTCTCCTCCACCGTCGGGAGGCTCATCCCCGGACCGATAGGCCCGGGCCAGCACGACGTCGTGCGTCAGCGCGTGCGTCCCCCCACTCCAGGCCCCAGAGCCCTGGGCCTCGAGATAGGAGAGCATCGGGCTCTCACCCCGAGCGCGTAGCCCGAACTCTCGCAGCCCGCGTCGCAGGATCTCCGCGCGCGACAGACCCGTCTCCTCCGAGAGGCGGTCGAGCAGCCGCTTCTCGTCCCGCGAGAGGTAGACCTGAACCGGCTCACGCACGGTTTTTCGGGAGCGCCTGGACATACATGTATGATATTCATGTACGACATACATGCAACAGGCGGGGTTCGGTGGGCCGCACTTCCGGCGGGCGGAGACCCCTGAAGCAGCAGCGCGCGGGCCCGGGGAGGCGCGGCGCAGCCCCGTAGGTTCCGGCCGCCGCGATTGGACGAGCCCCGCTCAGTTCCCTCCGCCCGCCCGCCCTTCGGTCGCCTGCTTGGCCGCCTCGATCAGCGACCCCGGCGCGCTCTTGAGCAGGTCGAAGGCGTCGAACGAGAGCGTGAGCCGGAAGTCGCGGTCCCCGTCGCCGTCCACGTCGCGCCACACGGGTCCGCCCTGCAGCCACGGCATGACGTGGATCATCGCACCGATCCCCGCGTTCGACTCCGACGGCGACGTCCACAGGAACGATGCGCCCAGGTACCAGCGGCGCTTCGACACGTAGAACACGGCGCCCAGCACCTCGATCGCCGCGACGTTACGGCGGTCCTCGAGGCTCGAATCGACCTCGACCGCGGGCGAGGGCCGCAGCGCCACAAGCTGGGCCATGGGCGGCTCCAGCGGTGACCGCGTGCCCAGCCAGCCCACGAACTCATTGAGGAGCAGCTCCCACGGGTAGGGCGTCAGGCCGCGCTCGTTGAAGGTGTTCCAGCGTTCGACGCGTTCGCGCAGCTCGAGTTCGCTCTGCAGCCGGCCGGGCCGCGTGAGCCGTTCGTGGAAGCGCCGCACGCTGTGGGCCAGCCAGCAGACGGCGCGCGCCCGCGAGGGATCGGCGTCCGCTGCGACGCGCAGCGCCCCGTCGAGCACCGTGTAGCCGCCCGCCGGGCCCGGATCGGCCGCCACCGTGAAGCGCGCCGCGCCCGGCACGCCGCGGGCACGCCGCGCCTCGAGCGCGCCCCGCAGCG